>JAJYFW010000054.1 GCA_021785335.1 Pseudomonadota bacterium | reverse complement strand
CTTCCTGCCGCGCCGTCGCGGCGCCGAGCTGCTCCATCCGCGGCCCCGGCACGTAGCGCCCGTCCGCCTGCCGCCGCACGAAACTCGCCTCCTCCAGCGTGTGCAGGATTCGGAACACGGTGGGCTTGGTCTGGCCGAGCTCGACGGTCAGTTCCGCGAGCGACCAACTGCCGCGCCGCGAGAAGGCGTCGATTGCGGCGAGCCCCTTGCGCAGGGATTCCAGGAGGTAGGGATCGTGACTGTCTCGCATGGCGAAATGCTGGACCGTGATGCGTTACGGTGCTCCTATGCCAGAAGCTTCCCGCAGGCAAGGAGGAAACGCATGCCCGATCTGATCCGCAACATCGCCGAGGTTCCCTGGCAGCGCATGCCCGCGCACGATGCAGGCGCGCTATCCAAGCTTCTGGTGCATCCCGAGACCACCGACTCGCGCCACCTCGACTATCGCATCTCCACCTACGCGCCGGGGGCCGGTGTCGACCGTCACGCGCATCGCGTGCAGGAGCAGGTCTATCACGTGCTGGAGGGCGAGGGCCTGATGGAGGTGGGCGACACCACCCGCGTCGTGCGCCGCCACGACGTGATCCAGCTTCCCGCGGGGGTGCCGCACCGCATTCTCAACACCGGCATCGGTGACCTGGTCTTCATCGTCGTCACGGCGCCGGTCAGCGACGAGCCGCCAGCCTGACGGAGCTCCCATCCGTCCCGTTCAGGCAACGAAACGGGCGAGCCGCACCGCGGTATGCCCCGGTGCGGGGCGCAGGCTGGGCATCACCAGCAGGCACTCGTCGTAGGGCGTGCGCACCTCCCGCTCGCCGTCGAGCGCGAGCACCGTGCGCCCCTTCGCCACCACCTCCCCACCGCGCCAGGGGCGGACAAAGGAGAACGCGGCGGTCTCCGCCACCACCGTCTCCGTAACCTCCGCGCAGCGCGCCGGCGGCGGCTCCGCGACGGACGGACCCATGTCGAGCGTAGCCAGCAGGCCCGCGACACATTGTTGCATCATCAAAACTGTCTCCGCGCGCCAGTGCTGCCCCGCCTCCACCAGCACCGCCGTCGCCTCGCCCGTCACGCTGAAGCGCGGATGGTCGATCAGTCGCTTGCCTGTAGCGTGGCCGGCATCGGCGACGATCAGCCCTGGCCCGCCCATGCGGCGCGCCAGCGCGAGTCCCCGCGGCGCAAGCCCCGACAGAACGAGCGGCTCGGAGGGCCACAGCATGGAATGCAGGTCGAGCACCACGTCCGCCGCCAGCACCGCCGGCAGCATCTGCCGGGCGCGCCGCAGCTCAAGGCTGTTTCGGTGTCCGGCCAGCACCGCAGGATCCCAGACCCGGTTGAGATCCTCCTCGACGAAGCGGCTCTGCGTCGGTCGCGCCGGATCGAAGGCCGCGAATGCGTCGAGATTGGCGAAGCCCAGCGTCACCCTCCCGCGCGCCGGCACGAAGCCCTCGCGCAGCATGCGGTCGAGTACGATGGCGCCAGCGATCTCGTTGCCATGCATCAACGATAGCAGCAACAGGTGCGGCCCCGGTACTGCCGCAGCGCGGGTGACGAAGCCCGGGATGTCGCCGTCGCCGGCAAGCCATGGCCGCAGATCGGGCGGCGTCAGCGTCACCTCGAAATGCGGCAGGCCGTGCATCATCCGCAGAGGCGCTCCGCCAGCCGGTCGATGAACGCGTCGCAGGCGAGCAACTGGCTGGCCGCGATCCATTCGTCGGGCTGGTGCGCCTGCGCGATGGCGCCTGGCCCGCAGACGATGGTGGGAACTCCCGCCTGTTCATAGAGCCCGCCCTCGGTGCCATAGCTCACGGCGCCGACGGAATTGGAGCCGCTCGCCTGCTGCACCATGGCGACCAGCGGATCGCGCTCCGGCAGCGCCAGGCCCGGGATCGTGTCGATCACGTCGTAGCTGAAGCCCGCCGCCGGATCGACCGTCTTCATCGCCGGCTCGATCGTGCCGGCGACGTGCGCGCGCAGCTTCGCGAACTCGGCCTCGACATCGTCGCCCGGAATGTTGCGCCACTCCATGGTGAACTCGGCATGTTCTGGAATGATGTTGAGAATCGTCCCGCCTAAAATCGTGCCGACGTGGATCGTGGTGTACGCAGGGTCGAAGCGCGCGTCGAACGGTCCGGTCTTCGCCCGCTCGCGCGCCTTCGCCGCGACCCAGGCCACCACCTCCGCCGCGGCCTGCACCGCGTTCACGCCCTTGCCCGGCTCACTCGAATGCCCGGGCTTTCCGCGCACGATGACGCGCAGCGAGAGCTTGCCCTTGTGCGCCACCACTGGCTGCATCAGCGTGGGCTCGCCCACCACGCAGCAGGCGGGCCGCGGCGCGGCGTCGAGTTCGGCGACCATCCGCCGTGCCCCCTCCATCGTTGTCTCCTCGTCGTGCGTGACGAAGAGGTGCAGCGGCTTCGTGAGCCGCATCGCCTTGAGCCGCGGCACGGCGGCCAGCATGCACGCGACGAACCCCTTCATGTCCGCCGCACCGCGGGCAATCAGGCGCCCATCAGCCTCGCGCAGCGTGAACGGGTCACCGGTCCAGGCCTGCCCGTCCACCGGTACGGTATCGACATGACCGGAAAGCGCGATGCCGCCCGCGACCTCAGGCCCAACCAGCGCATGGAGGTTGGCTTTCCGCCCCGTGGGGTCGAGGCTCACGCGCGCGGCGATACCGTGCCCCGCGAGGTAGTCGCGCGCATACTCGATCAGGGCGATGTTGCTGTTTCGGCTGGTGGTGTCGAACGCCACCAGGTGCGCGAGGATATCCCGGCTCGACATCTTTTCGGTCATGCGCCGCAGTGTAGAGCCTCGCGCGCGCGCATCAACCGTAGGGACTAGCCGGCCGCCGCCTCCAGCCGCCGCGCCGCTCGCGCCCGCCCGATCAGCGGCAGCAGCGCGCGCAGTTCCGGTCCCTTCTCCTCGCCCGTCAACGCCAGCCGCAGCGGGTGAAACAGCGCGCGTCCCTTGCGTCCGCTCGCCTCGCGCAGGGAGGCCGTCCAGCGCTCCCACACGACATCATCCCACGGTTCTTCCGGCAACAGCGCCAGGGCCTGGCGCAGGAACGCAACCTCCTCGGGCAGCGGGGCGCGGACCTCGCCAGCCACCACCTTCCACCAGTGCCGCGCCTCCGACACCAGGTCGAGATTGCCGCGCACGGCCTCCCAGAACCGCGCATCCGCGCCCTCGGGCAGCCGCGCGGCCACCGCCTCGTAGGGCGCCGCGTGCAGCACCCGCCGGTTCAGTGCCAGCAGCTGCGCCGGATCGAAGCGCGGCGCCGCGGACGACATGTGCGCGAAATCGAACGACGCAGCCAGCGTCTCGAAACTCGCCGGCTCGAACGCATCGGGCGTGCCCAACCGTGCGAGATAAGCGAGCAGCGCGGCAGGCTCGATCCCGTCCGCCCGCAGCCGCCTTAGCGAGAGGCTCTCGAGCCGCTTCGACAGCTTGCCGCCTTCCTCGTCGAGCAGCAGCGGCCGGTGGGCGAGCCGTATCGCGTCCGGGTCGGCGCCCAGGGCGGCCATGATGTCGCGCTGCACGCCGGAATTGGTGACGTGGTCCTCGCCGCGGATGATGTGCGTGATCCCCTCGGCGATGTCGTCCACGACGGAAGTGAAGGTATAGAGCGGCGACCCGTCAGCGCGCACCAGCACCGGATCCGAAATCGCGGTGAGCTTCACCCGTCGCTTCCCGAAGACCAGGTCGTCCCATGCCTGCTCTCCAGACGAGAGCTTGAACCGCCAATAGGGCTTGCGGCCGGAGGCCTCGGCCTTGGCGCGCTGCTCCGGTGTCATCGCCAGCGCCGCGCGGTCATAGACCGGGGCCATATGCCGCCGCCGCTGCGCCTCGCGCTTCGCCGCCAGCTCCTCCTCGCTCTCGAAACAAGGATACAGCCGGCCCGACGCCCGCAGTCGGTCCGCCGCCGCCGCATAGGACGCCAGCCGGTCCGACTGGCGGAACATGCGCGCCCACGATATGCCGAGCCAGGCCAGGTCCTGCTCGATCCCCCTGGCGTATTCCTCGCGCGATCGTTCCGTGTCAGTATCGTCGAGCCGCAGCAGCAGTTCACCGCCCGCGTGGCGCGCGAACAGCGCGTTCGCCACGGCGATATAGGCGTTGCCGACATGCAGCCAGCCGGTCGGCGACGGCGCGAACCGCGCCCGGATCGTCGTCAAGATCACAGTCCCTATTCGCGCGGCCTGCGCCGCGGATCCAGCGCGCGCCAGTCGCGCTCCTCTTCCATCGCCGGCTCCTCGGCGAAGAACGCGACCTCGCCCTCGCTGCTCCAGCCGCCGCTTTCGGAATCGATGGGGTCCGCGGCGCCGATCGCCACGTCCGCCGCGGCCTCCAGCACCTCGGCATCCTCGCCGAAAACAAACCAGGCCTCCACCACCTCGCGCGGCGAGAGCCCCGGCGCGCGGCATCGTTCCACGCTGTCACGCACATAGCGCCGCGCGAACTCGTTTGCCTCGTCGAGCGAGAGGAAGCCCTTGATTTCCTCGACGATGCCGTCCTCCGCCCCGCCCGTGAGATCACGGATGCGCACACGGAACTCCACCGTTGCGCTCACGACACGAGCGCCGTGAAGCCGTTGGTGATCGGGTACCGCCGGTCGCGCCCGAAGGCCCGCACGCCGATCTTGACCCCCGGCGGGGCCTGCCGCCGCTTGTATTCCGCGCGGTCGAGCATGCGCCACACGCGCAGCACCGTCGGGCGGTCGAACCCTTTCGCGACCATCGCGTCCACGCTCTCCTCGCCCTCCACCAGCCCCTCCAGGATCGCGTCCAGGATCTCGTAGGGCGGCAGCGTGTCCTGGTCCGTCTGGCCAGGCTTCAGCTCGGCGGAGGGTGGCTTGGTGATGACGCGCTCCGGCATCACTATCCCCTCCGGCCCCGCCAGTCCCTTCGGCCGATGCGCGTTGCGCCAGCGCGCGAGCTCGAACACCGTGGTCTTGTAGATGTCCTTGAGCACGGAATAGCCGCCGCACATGTCGCCGTAGAGCGTGGCATAGCCCACCGACATCTCGCTCTTGTTGCCGGTGGTAAGCAGCATGGAGCCGAACTTGTTGCTCATCGCCATCAGGATCAGCCCGCGCGAGCGCGATTGCAGGTTTTCCTCCGTGATGTCCGCCTGCCGCCCCGCGAACAGCGGCGCCAGCGCCGTAGAGAATGCCTCCATCGCTCCGCTTATCGAAACGATATCGCATTGAATGCCGAGCAGCCGCGCGCATTCGGCGGCATCCTCCAGGCTCTCGCGGCTGGTGTAGGGGCTCGGCATCATCACCGCGCGCACGCGCTCCGCCCCCAGCGCATCCACCGCGACAGCTGCCGAGATCGCGCTGTCGATGCCACCGGAAAGCCCCAGGATCACGCTGGGAAACCGATTCTTGTTCACATAGTCGGCAAGCCCTAGCGCCATGGCCCGCCAGATCGCCTCAAGCCGGCCCGGTTCCGGCGCGATCTCACCCGGCTCGCAGACGAGACCGTTGCCACGGCGCCAGACCGTGCGGCGCACGCTCGGCTCGAAGAACGGCAGCTGCGCCGCCAGCCCACCTGCCGCGTCGAGCACGAAGCTCGCGCCCTCGAACACCAGTTCGTCCTGCCCGCCCACCTGCGCCGCAAACACAAAAGGCAGGCCGGTTTCGCGCACCCGCTCGCGCGCCAGCGCCACGCGCTTGCCCTGTTTTCCTACCTCGAACGGCGAACCGTTGATGGAAAGCAACATCTCCGCCCCCTGGGCCGCGAGCGCCGCCGGCACCTTGGGAAACCACCAGTCCTCACACACCAGCACGCCGAGCCTGGCACCGCGGAACTGCACCGGCGCCGGCACGGGCCCGGGATCGAACACGCGTTTCTCGTCGAAAACGCCGTAGTTCGGCAGCTCGTGCTTCGCCACCCGCGCCGCGACGGCCCCGCCATCAAGCAGAAACGCGGCGTTGTGCAGCTTGCCATCGTTGCGCCACGGCCCACCCAGCAGCACCGCCGGGCCGCCGTCCGCGGTCTCGGCCGCGAGCCTGCCGATCGCGGCCTCGCAGGCCTCGGCGAACGCCGGCTTGCGCACCAGGTCCTCGACCGGATAGCCGCCGGAGGAGAACTCCGTGGTCACGACGAGGTCGGCACCCTGCGCGGCGCCTTCCGCCCGGGCACGGCGAATCGTTTCGATGTTGCGCTCGACAGCTCCGACTTCCGGGTCGATCTGAGCGATCGAGATCGTGAGGGCGTCGCTCATGTCCCCTCTTTCCGGGCACCGTTGCGCTTGAGCAGGAACTCTCGCCCCACCTTCACCAACGGCTGGTCGTCATAGGCCACGATATCCGCGGTCGCGTAGGTCTCCGACCAGCGCTCGGGGATGAAGCTTCCGGTCCCTACCAGGTCGATCGGCGCCTTGGCATCCGCCATCACCCGGCACTTGTCGACGCCGAAGCCGGACGAGACGACGATGCGCACCGAAGAGAACCCCGCCCCGTCCAGCGCCTCGCGCGCGCGCCAGATCGCCGCCGCCGAAACGCCGGTACCCACCAGGAAGCGCAACTCCGTTTCCGACCGGTAACGGCGTATCGCTCCGGGCGCATGCCGCTCCAACACTGCATAGCTCTCCGCCGGGTCGAGCCCCTCGAGGAACCGTCCGCCATGCGTGTCCAGCCGCACCTGCAGCCGCCCGGCAGCGGCGAGATCCGGAAAGCGCCGGGCCACGGCGATCGAGTCGCTTATTTCCTTTCCAAAATAATCGACCAGCACCGTCAGCACCTCGTCGGGGAAGGTCGCGTGGAACATCTCCGCCGCCCGCACCGTCGATCCGGCATAGCCGATCAGCGAGTGCGGCATCGTTCCCAGGCCCTGCGCGGCGCCGAACCAGTGCGCCGTGCCGTCGTTGGCGTTGCCGACGAAGCCGCGCGCCCCCTCCCGCCTCGCGGCGGCACTGCCCACGGCGGCGGCGTAGGCCATCATCTCCTGCATTTCCGCACCCGCACAGTGGCGCGCCTCCATGGCAAGGAACCCGACCTCCGGGAGAGCGAGGCTCATCTGATAGGCGTTGTGCGCGGCCACGCAGCAGGCGCCGAGCTTCTGCAGCAGGATAGTTTCAAGATCGGAAAGATCGACCATGCTGCCGCTGATGTAGACCAGCGGCTCGCCCGCGCCCGTCCAGCTCCCCTCCGCGTGCGTCACCTCGACGTCGAAGCGCGCGCCGCGCGCCGCCGCCACCTGCTCGAGCCAGGCCAGCATCAGCCTCGGCGCGGAGATCACCGGCCGGCGCAGGAACAGCGCGTAGGTCACGCGCCTGTCGCCGAAGCGGCGCACCACCGCGCGCGTGCGGTTGAAGTAGGAATCCGTCCGCGCCGCGATGTCGGCCGCCAGTTCCTCCGCCGTCGGCGTCCTCGCCGCCTCCGTGCTCCGGGCCGTGAGATCCATGCGCTACTGCGCCGCCACCGCCGTCGCAATGCCGCCGCGCCGCGCCTTCAGCTCTTCCGCCACCAGGAACGCGAGCTCGAGCGACTGCTCGGCGTTGAGCCGCGGGTCCATGAAGGTCTCGTAGCGCTGGCCAAGATCCGCCTCGGTCAGCCGGTGCGCGCCGCCGACGCATTCCGTGACGTCGGCGCCGGTCATCTCCACGTGCACGCCGCCGGCCCAGGTTCCCTCCGCCGCGTGCACGTCGAAGAAGCGCCGCACCTCGTCGAGGATGGCGTCGAACCGCCGCGTCTTGCGCCCATCGGCCGCCGTCACCGTGTTGCCGTGCATCGGGTCCGTCAGCCACACCACGCGCCGGCCCGAGCGCTTCACCGCGCGCAGGAGCGGCGGGAAGACCTTCTCCACTTTGTCCGCCCCCATGCGCACGATCAGCGTCAGCCGCCCGGGCTCGTCCGTGGGGTTGAGGATGTCGATGTTGCGCAGAAGCTCGTCCGCGGTGGTGGACGGCCCGACCTTCAGTCCCAGCGGGTTCTTCACTCCGCGCAGGAACTCCACATGCGCCCCATCCGGCTGGCGCGTGCGGTCGCCGATCCACAGCAGGTGCGCGGAACAGGCATACCAGTCGCCGGTGGTGCTATCGACGCGGGTCAGCGCCTGCTCGTACGGCAGCAGCAGCGCCTCGTGGCTCGTATAGAAGTCCGTCTCGCGGATCTGCGGCGAGTTATCGCTCGTGATGCCGCACGCCTTCATGAACCGCAGCGTCTCGTCGATGCGGTTCGCCAGGTCCGAGTAGCGATCGGCGAGCGGCGAGCGCGCGACGAAGCCGAGGTTCCACCGGTGCACACCGTGCAGGTCTGCATAGCCGCCGGAGGCGAAGGCGCGCAGCAGGTTGAGCGTGCCGGCGGACTGGAAATACCCGGTCTCCATCCGCGCGGGGTCCGGCACCCGCGCCTCGGTGGTGAACGCGGCGCCGTTGATCAGGTCGCCGCGGTAGCTCGGCAGCGTCTCACCGTCCTTGGTTTCGGTATCGGAACTGCGCGGCTTGGCATACTGTCCGGCCATGCGCCCGATCTTCACCACCGGCATCGAGG
>JAJYFW010000053.1 GCA_021785335.1 Pseudomonadota bacterium | reverse complement strand
CTCCGCTCCTCCCAACCAAGGGAACAAAAGCAGAAAACTCTACCTCAAACCGATCCAGTTTTCCGGGAGCAGATCAATAGCAATGTGTGAGTGCGGCTAGTCCACTGCCAGCCATTTCGTGACATCCTTGCGCTTTGGCAAGTCGCCATCGTGGACCGCCCCGCCATCGATCACCACACTCTAGCCGGCCCCGATTGGCGATCCCGTTTCAGTCTTTGTGCGTGATGGGTTTCGACGCGAAAATGTGGTCTGTTCACGCGGACGCGCAACAGCTTTGGAGATTGTTCATCCGGCGACTTGGTGACCACATTGGGTCGGCTCCCGACCATTGGAATTCGACGTGGCTGCCGTCACGCCGCGCAGGCCGGTCGTGTTCAGAGGACCGCGGCGCCTCGTTCCTTCGGGCGCCGCCTTTGCAAATGTTGTGTGCAAGGGCGCTGGCAATGCCTCGCGGCACGTCCCGATACCACCAAACGCGTGACGTCAGCCAGATATCGCCCCCCGCGCGCCGGCACCCGTGCGCCGCCGCCACCATCCCCGCCCCTACTCCCCCGTCCCCTTCGGCAGCTTCTCCTCCACCACGCTCGCCCACAGCGCGATGCCGTGCGGGATCGCCTCGTCGTTGAAATTGTAGAGGTGGTTGTGCACCTCCGCCCCGGCGCCGTTGCCGAGGTTGATGAAGGCGCCCGGCACTTTCTCCAGCATGAAGGAGAAATCCTCCGAGGCCATGGTCTGCGGCCCGTTGGCCTCCACCCGTTCCGCGCCCGCAACCTTCGCCGCCGCGGCGACGACCGCCTCCGTCTCCGCCGGGTTGTTCACCAGCGGCGCGAACAGGAAGCGGAAATCAAGCTCCGCCCGCGCGCCGAACCCGGCGGCGATGTTCTCCGCCAGCCGGCGCATCTCCGTCTCCACCAGCGTCATCGTCTCGCGCTTCATCGTCCGCACCGTGCCGCGCAGCACCGCCGTCTCCGGAATGACGTTGTAGGCCTCGCCGGCCGCGATCTTCGTGACACTCAGCACCGCGGTGTCGGTCGGCGTCACGCGCCGGGCCACGATCGATTGCAGCGAGGAGACGATCTGCGCCGCCACCACCACGGGGTCGATCCCCGCCTCCGGCCGCGCGCCGTGCGAGCCGCGCCCGGTGATGGCGATGTCGAAGAACGCGCCGCCCGCCATCTGCGTGCCGGGGCGGATGGAGAACCGGCCCACCTCCAGGTTCGGCCGGTTGTGCATGCCGAACACCGCGTCGCAGGGGAACTTCTCGAACAACCCGTCCGCGATCATCGCGGAGGCGCCGCCGAGCCCCTCCTCCGCCGGCTGGAAGATGAAGTGCACGGTGCCGGAAAACCCACCGTTCTCGGCGAGGTATTTCGCGGCCCCCAGCAGCATCGCCGTGTGCCCGTCATGGCCGCAGGCGTGCATCACGCCGGCGTTGCGCGAGGCGTAGGGCAGGCCCGTCGCCTCGTCGATCGGCAGCGCGTCCATGTCCGCGCGCAGGCCGATGCGCCCGTGCCCGTTGCCGCGGCGCAGCACGCCGACGACGCCGGTCTTGCCGATGCCGGTGTGCGTCTCGATGCCCCAGGCGCGCAGCTTGTCCGCCACCAGCGCGGAGGTGCGCGTCTCCGTCATCCCGATCTCGGGATGGGCGTGGATGTCGCGGCGGATCTCGGTGATCTCGGGGGCGATCTTCTCAATCGCGTCACGGTTGGCCATGGCTCAGGCGTCCTTCAGATGTGGGGCCAGTCAGGTTTCGATCCAGCATCCAGCGAAGGCGCGCGTCCTGCAATCCTCGGCCGCTCGCCGTCGATGGTAAGCGGCAACGCGGTAAGGCGGAAATCCTCGCCCGGCACCGCCTGGTGCATCGCGAGCGCCGCGACCTGCTTCTGCGCCCGCGCCTCCGCCAGCGTGTGGATTGGCGAGGCCGGCACGCCCGCCGCTTCCAGCGCCGCGAGCCAGTGCGCGCGGGGTTGCGCGGCGAGGGCCGGAACGATGGCGGCGAACAGCGCCTCCTTGTGGCGCAGCCGCGCGCGGTTGGTGGCGAAGCGTTCGTCGGCGGCGAGATCCTCGCGGCCCAGCACGCCGGCGAGGCGCGCGAACAGCCGGTCGTTCCCCGCGCAGATCAGCATCGGCCCGTCCGCGGTCTCGAACGCCTCGTAGGGCACCAGCGAGGGGTGGCCGGAGCGGTGGCGCTCCGGCAGCGCGCCCTCGCCCATCAGCGCGTCCGCCTTCTGCCCCGCCCACATCAGTGCCGTTTCCAGCAGCGAGGTGCGCACGACCCCTCCCCGCCCCGTCTGCTCGCGCCGCCGCAGGAGGGACAGGATGCCGATCACCAGCCACATCGCGCTGCCCTGGTCGCACAGCGAGGCCGCCGCGCGGATCGGCGGGTCGTCCTCGCCGCCGTTGAGCGAGGAGAGGCCGGACCAGGCCTGGATCAGCGGCTCGTAGCCGGGCGAGGCCGCCATCGGCCCCACCGCGCCGAACGCCGAGATCTCGCCGTAAACGAGGCGCGGGTGGCGCGCGGTGAGTGCCTCCGCGCCGAACCCGATCGAGGCCGCGACGCCGGGGCGCAGGTTGTGCAGGAACACGTCGGCCCCGGCGACAAGCGCCTCCAGCGCCGCGCGGCCCGCCTCGCTCTTGAGGTCGAGCGCCGCCGAGCGCTTGCCGCGGTTCATGATGTGGAACGTGAGGCTGTCGCCGTGGCGGAATTCGTGGCCCATGCGCCGCGCGTCGTCGCCGCCTTCCGGCCGCTCCACCTTGATCACGTCCGCGCCGAGGTCGGCGAGGATGGCGCCGGCGAACGGCCCCGCCAGCACCTGGCCAAGCTCCAGCACGCGCAGACCAGACAGCACACCCACGGCTTTTGCGGCGCCCGGCACCGCCCCCTATGCTCGCGCGCAGGCTGCGCCGGCCGCACGCTTGCGACAAGCGCGGCGCCAACAACGTGTGTCCCATGAGCCTCATCGGCATCTTCGATCTCTTCCGCATCGGCCTCGGTCCGTCCTCCTCGCACACGGTGGGGCCGATGCGCGCCGCGGCCCGGTTCATGGGCGCGCTGCCGCGCCCGCCCGCGCGCGTCGCCGTGACGCTGTTCGGCTCGCTCGCCTGGACCGGGCAGGGCCACGGCACGCACGGCGCGGTCCTCGCGGGGCTCGCCGGCATGGACCCGGCGACGGCCGACCCGGCCGCGGTGCGCGAGGCCCCGGCGCGCTGGGAGGCGGCGGGCTTCACGCTGGCGCGCGGCGGCACGCGGTTCGCCGCGACCATCGACGTGGACCGCAAGACGAAGCCCGGCCTGCACCCCAACGCCATGCGCTTCGCGGCCTTCGACGCGGCGGGCGCGGCGCTCGCCGACGAGCGCTGGTATTCCATCGGCGGCGGCTTCATTCTTCGTGAAGGCGAGGAAGTGGCGGCAACGGAGGAAGCGGCCGCCCTGCCCCACGCCTTCGCCAATGCCACGGAGATGCTGGAGGCGGCGCGCGCCACCGGCCTTTCCATCGCGCAACTCCAGCTCGCCAACGAGGCGGCGCTGCGCCCGCAGGCGGAGGTGCGCGCCCACGCTGGCGCCGTCGCCGCCGCGATGGAGGCCTGCATCGACGCCGGCCTCGCCGCCTCGGGCGAGCTTCCCGGCGGGCTCGCGGTTCGCCGCCGTGCGCCGATGCTGGCCGAGCGCCTGGCCGACGCCGCGCGCCGCAACGCCCGCCGCCCCAACGAGATGGCCGACCACGCGAGCCTGTGGGCGATCGCCGTCAACGAGGAGAACGCCGCCTGCGGGCGCGTGGTGACCGCGCCGACCAACGGTGCCGCCGGCGTCATCCCCGCGGTGCTGCGCACCTGGCGGCGCTTCTACGCCGACGATCCCGCGGCGCCCGCCGACGACTTCCTGCTCGCCGCCGCCGCCGTCGGCGCCATCGCCAAGCGCAACGCCTCGATCTCCGGCGCGGAGGTCGGCTGCCAGGGCGAGGTGGGGGTCGCCTGCGCCATGGCCGCGGCGGGGCTCGCACAGGTGCTCGGCGGCACGCCAGCGCAGGTGGAGAACGCCGCCGAGATCGGGCTCGAACACCATCTCGGCATGACCTGCGACCCGATCGGCGGGCTGGTGCAGATCCCCTGCATCGAGCGCAACGCCATGGGCGCGGTGAAGGCCATCGCCGCCGCGTCGCTGGCGCTGGCCGGCGACGGGACGCACAAGGTGAGCCTCGATGCCGCCATCGCCACCATGCGCCAGACCGGGCTCGACATGCGCGCCGAATACAAGGAAACCGCGCGCGGCGGGCTCGCGGTGCACGTCACCGAATGCTGACCGATCCCCTGCCGTAACGAGATTCCATGGCCTCGCGCACCATCGTCGTCCAGCCCTTCGACCTCGTCATCGTCGGCGCCACCGGCGACCTCGCGCGGCGCAAGCTGCTGCCGGCCCTGTTCCAGCGCGACCGCGCCGGGCAGATCCCACCCGAGGCGCGCATCATCGGGGCGGCCCGCCGCCTGATGGACGCGGGCACCTTCCGTGCCGAGGCCGACGCCGCCATCGCCCCCGCGGCACCCACCGCGGAGGAGCGCGCCCGCTTCCTCGCGCGCCTCGCCTATGTGCATCTGGATGCCACCGGCGAGGCGGGCTGGCACGAGCTTGCCCGCCTGCTGCACGCCGGCCGTGCCGTCCGCGTCTTCTACCTCGCGACCGCGCCGGAGCTGTTCGCGCCCCTCTGCGAGGGGCTGGCGAGGCACGGGCTGGCGAAGGACGCGCGGGTGGTGGTGGAAAAGCCGATCGGGCGCGACCTCGCTTCCGCGATGGCGGTCAACGCCGCCATCGGCGCCGTGTTCCCGGAGCGGGCGATATACCGCATCGATCATTATCTCGGCAAGGAAACGGTGCAGAACCTGATGGCGCTGCGCTTCGCCAACGCGCTGTTCGAGCCGGTGTGGAACTCCGCGCATATCGACCACGTGCAGATCACGGTGGCCGAGACGCTGGGCGTGGAGGGCCGTGCCGGCTACTACGACACCGCCGGCGCGCTCAGGGACATGGTGCAGAACCACATGCTCCAGCTGTTGTGCCTCACCGCGATGGAGCCGCCGACCTCGCTCGACGCGGACGCGGTGCGCGACGAGAAGCTGAAGGTGCTCAACGCGCTGGTGCCGCTCGATGCCGCCGCCGTGGCGGAGCGCGGCGTGCGCGGCCAGTACCGCGCGGGTGCCGGCGACGGCGGCCCGGTGCCCGGCTACCGCGAGGAGGTGGGCGGCGAGACGCGCACGGAAACCTTCGCCGCCCTGCGCGCCGAGATCGCCAACTGGCGCTGGGCCGGCGTGCCCTTCTTCCTGCGCACCGGCAAGCGGCTGCCGCAGCGCATCTCCGAGATCGTCGTCGCCTTCCGCCCGGTGCCGCACAACGCCTTCGGCCAGGGCGCGGGGCTGGTGCTGCCCAACCGCCTCGCCATCCGCCTGCAGCCGGACGAGAGCATCGACCTCTGGCTGATGATCAAGGACCCCGGCCCCGGCGGCATGCGCCTGCGCCAGGTGGCGCTGAACATGAGCTTCGACCGCGCCTTCGGCGTGCGCAACCCGGATGCCTACGAGCGGCTGCTGATGGACGTGGTGCGCGGCAACCAGACGCTGTTCATGCGCCGCGACGAGGTGGAGGCGGCGTGGCGCTGGATCGACCCCATCCTCGCCGCCTGGGACGCCTCGGGCGAGGCGCCGCGCCCCTATACCGCCGGCACCTGGGGCCCGGCGGCTTCCGTTGCGCTGATCGAGCGCAGCGGCCGGACGTGGTTCGAGGATGGAAGTTTCGAGGACGCAACAGCATCGCCGGAAGCCGGCCATGGCTGATGCCGCAACGGCCGCGCTCCCGCCGGATGTGCAGAACGAGGACGGGGTCGCCGTTCCACGCCGCTACTGGGCCATCACCACCATCGGGCTCGGCCTCGGCATGGCGGTGCTGGATACCTCCATCGCCAACGTCGCCCTGCCCACCATCGCGCGCGACCTCAGCGTCTCGGCGGCGGATTCGATCTGGGTGGTCAACGCCTACCAGCTTGCCGTCACCGTCACCCTGCTGCCGCTCGCGGCCCTGGGCGAGATCGTCGGCTACGAGCGCATCTACAAGGTGGGGCTGGTGGCCTTCACGCTGGCCTCGCTCGGCTGCGCCTCCGCCGATTCGCTCACCACGCTCACCATCGCGCGCATCGTCCAGGGCCTCGGCGCCGCGGGGCTGATGAGCGTGAACATGGCGCTCACCCGCTTCATCTATCCGCGCCGGCTGCTCGGCGCGGGGGTGGGCATCAACGCCACCGTCGCCTCCGTCGCCTCCGCGCTGGGGCCGACCATCGCCTCCGCCATCCTCTCCGTCGCCAACTGGCCGGCGCTGTTCGCCGTCAACGTGCCCATCGGCATCGTGGCGATCCTGGTGGCGCGGCGCTCCCTGCCCGCCTGCCCGCGCTCCCACCACCGTTTCGATGTCGTAAGCGCGATCCTGAGCGCACTGACCTTCGGCCTGCTCATCATCGGCATCGACGCGGCGGGGCACGACCAGGGACTGCTGCCGGTGCTCGGCGCCTTCGCGGTCATGCTGGTGAGCGGCATCGCGCTGGCGCGCCGCCAGCTCGGCCAAGCCTCGCCGCTGCTGCCCATCGACCTGCTGGCGCTGCCGGTGTTCCGCCTTTCGGTGATCGCGAGCCTGTTCTCCTTCGCCGGCCAGACCGCGGCCCTCGTTTCGCTGCCGTTCTTCTTCCAGCGCGCCCTCGGCCGCAGTCAGGTGGAGACCGGGTTCCTGATGACGCCCTGGCCGCTCGCGGTCGCCATCGTCGCCCCCATCGCCGGGCGGCTCTCCGACAAGTTCTCGGCCGCCAAGATGGGCACGGCGGGCGAGGCGATGCTCGCCGTGGGCCTCCTCGCGCTGGCCGCGATGCCGGACAACGTCTCAGTCGTAGGGCTCTCCTGGCGCATGGCGCTGTGCGGCGTCGGCTTCGCCATGTTCAACTCGCCCAACAACCGCACCATGATCGCCGCCGCCCCGCCCTCGCGCACCGGCGGCGCGTCCGGCATGCAGTCGACGACGCGCCTGCTCGGCCAGACGCTCGGCGCCGTCGCGGTCGCCGTGGTCTACGGCCTGTTCCCCGCCGCCGGCACGCGCCCGGTGCTGCTGATGGGCGCCGCGAGCTGCGTGATCGCCGCCGTCGCCAGCATCCTGCGCCTCCGGTGATGGACGACGCCGCGCCGCCCGCCGAGGCACCCGCTCACCTGGCGCCGCCCACCTGCGGCGCGCTGTTCGCCGGCTTCTTCTCCATCGGCATCTCGGGCTTCGGCGGCGTGCTGCCCTGGGCGCGGCGCATGATCGTGGAGCAGCGCGCCTGGCTCACCGGCGCGGAGTTCACGGACCTGCTGGCGCTGTCGCAGTTCCTGCCGGGCGGCAACATCATCAACCTCGCCGTGGTGCTCGGCGCGCGCTTTCGCGGCTGGCGCGGCTCGCTCGCGGCACTCGCCGGGCTGCTTTCCGCACCGCTCGTCATCGTCAGCATCCTGGGCGCGGTCTACGGGCGGTTCCAGCACGACCCCGTGGTGGCGCGCACCATCGCCGCGGTGGCGGCGGCGGCCTCGGGGCTGATCCTGTCGATGGTGCTCAAGATCGCGCGCCCGCTGCTGCGCGACCCGGCCGCGATCCCGGTCGCGGCGCTGGCCTGCGCGGCGCTGGTGTTCGCCCACCTGCCGCTGCTGCTGACCATGGCGGTGACGGTGCCGCTCGGCCTCTTGCTTGCGAGGCCGAAATGATCCGGCACCTGCTCTCGCTCGGTTCCATCTTTGGCGAGCTGTCGCTGCTCGCGGTGGGCGGCGGCAACACCGTGCTGCCGGAGATGCAACGCCAGGTGGTCAGCGTCCACCACTGGATGAGCGGGGCGGATTTCGCGGCCCTGTTCGCGCTCGCGCAGGCCTCGCCGGGGCCGAACATGCTGGTGGCGACCCTCATCGGCTGGCGTGTCGCGGGGCTCGCGGGCGCGATCGTCGCGACACTGGGGCTGATCGTGCCCTCCTCCGTGCTGAGCTACGCGGTGGGCGACCTGTGGACGCGGTGGCGCGACCGGGGGTGGCGGCGGCGCGTGCAGGCGGGCATCTCGCCGGTGACGGTGGGGCTGATCATGGCCGCCGCGATCCTGCTGAGCGAGGCGACGTCGCGCTCGGCCGCCGATGTCGCGGTGACGCTCGCCGTCGCGGTCGTTGCCACGACGACACGGTTCAACCCGCTCTGGCTACTCGGGGCGGCCGCGGTGCTCGGCGCGCTCGGCATCGTCTGACCACGCGGGCGCGGGCTGCGCGAAGCCGGGCCGCAGGTGGCCGGCGCCGGTCGCGTCAGGCGCGTCGTCCGGCTCCGCTTCCGGCCGCGGCGCGCGGTCCGCCACGCCGCCGCGCAGGCCGGCGCCGGCGAGCCAGGAGCCGAGGCGCTGCTGCCAGAGCGAGGCGCCGGTCAGCATCGCGGATGTCCCGGCGGGCAGGCTCGCGGCTCAGGCCGAGGCGCGTAGTGCGGCTGCGGCGGCGGGCTGTAGCGCGGCATGGCCACCGCGTAGTGCGGCTGCGGCGGCGGCGTGTAGCGCGGCGTGGCCACGGCGTAGTGCGGCTGCGGTTGCGCGTTGAAGCCTTGATCCGGCC
>JAJYFW010000052.1 GCA_021785335.1 Pseudomonadota bacterium | reverse complement strand
TCGAGATTGAGGCTTTGAAGCGCCGTGAGGCCTCGCAGCGGCGTGAGGTCGCTCACCTTGATGCCGCCGAGATGGAGGTTCTGCAGTGCCGTGAGGCCGCGCAGCGGCGTGAGGTCGCTCACCTGGGTTTCGCTGAGATCGAGACCCTGCAGCGCCGTCAGGCCGCGCAGCGGCGTGAGGTCACTCACCTGGGTGTCGCTGAGATCGAGACTCTGCAGTGCCGTCAGGCCGCGCAGCGGCGTGAGGTCACTCACCTGGGTGCGGCTAAGATCGAGGTCGTCGACCAGGGGGGTCCACTCGGGCGGCGGGGTTTCGCCACGCAGCAGCATGGTGCGGAGGGTTCGGATCGTGAATATCGCGGAACCAGCCGTATCCGATGGGTCCGATGCCGAGCCCGTGTCGGGATCGGTGCTGGCGGTGCTACGGCGGCGCGCAAGGTAGGCGGCGGCATGGACGCCAGCCGCAATACGGTTGACGCGGTGACCAACCGCCTTGCTGGCGTTGAGGATCGCGGGCAGGGCGCGATCCGCCCAGCCCTGCAAGGTGGCGAGGAAGTCGCCAGTGAGGCCAGCCATGGCCTGGACGGCGCGGGCAAGGCCGGCGAGGTTGAGGCGGCGACCATCGCCACCAAGCTGCAGACGGCCGATGGCGAGTTCGGCACGCATGGCGCCCACGAAAAAATTCACTAACCCGACTTGGCGTGTGTCGTTGCGGACCGCAGTGCCGCTCTCGATGAGGGACTTCAGGGCCGCTTCTGTGGCCGCCATGCGCCGCTCGATAGCATGGAGCTGGCCGAGTTGGGCGGTTGCGTCGGCCTCGTCGGGCAGGGCAATGCCGGGTTCGCTGGGGCGAAGGCCGAGGGCGTGGGTGCAGTCCAGGCCCTGCACGGCCGCGAGGATGAGTCGGCCGCAGGCACCGCGGAAGGTGTCAAGGGCGGGGGACACGCCGAATGCAGGGTCCTGCTGCGGCACCGCAAGTGCACGTACGTCGGAGAGCAGGCCGGAAAGGGCATCTGCGATATCCGGGCCGGGGTGGGGGACGTGGGCGTGTGCGACCGCGATGGCCGCTTCAGCCAGGCCGAGGGCGGCGCCGTGCAGGCGCGGGTCGTTCAGCTTCGGTACGACGGAGTGCAGCTCGATGCCGATACGGTCGATCTCGGCGAGGGCACCGAGAAGGGCGGAATTGTCGCGGTGGCCGGGGGGCGGGCGACGGTCGCTCATGGCGTGAGGCTCGCACCAAAATAGGCCTTGATGGCGCGGTCGATCTGTTCCGACACGGCGTGGCACCCATGTTCGCGCGGGTGCCAATCTGCGACGGGGAGTAGATGGCCGGCGCGCATGGGAACGGCCTGAAAGGCGCCGCAGATGTGGTTCCAGAGGCAGCGGTTGAGGATGACAGGGATCATGAGCAGCCCGGCGTCGTCGCGGCGGCGCTCGATCGCGGGAATCTCTGTGTCGCAGATGTAGTCGCTGCCGACCGCGTTGTAGGACATGAGGAGGAGAGCGACCTGGGCGGCCTGGATACGGCGGGCGATCTCGTTATTCCACCTCGTCCCAGCGGTGAGAGAGGTGTCCGCCCAGAAGGTGATGCCGCACGAACGCTCGACGCCGCGCAGGTGGGGGTGCAAGGCATCGTAGAGCTTCCGATCATCGTGCGCGTAGGAGATGAAGCCCTGCAATGCCACCGGTTGCCCTACGATTTGCGGTGAGAGTGCGGCATGTAGGGCGGGGTGGGCAATATGCGGTTGAGCCTCCAGGCTGCTGGAGGAGGAGCGCCTGATTATCCCCGTCTGGCGGGGGCAAGCCCGAATGTCCAACCCCCTCCACGACGCCTGCATCTCCGCCGCGCTGCCGCGATTGAATCGATGCTGCGTCGCCGATCAAGGCCACCCGTTTCGTTGCGACTCCGGGGGCTATCGCGACCATGATGGCGGGGTGTCCCAGCGTTTCCCAAACATCCGGGGTACCTTCCGCCAAGGTCCTCCTGGGTTCCCCAGCCCGTCGCCCCGCCGTGGGTGGCAGATCGTGGGTGTTAGCGTGGGTGGTAGTGTCGCGTTGGGACATCCAGATACCCAACGTATTCAATCACTTAACAGGAGGCCGCGGCGGTGGTGGAGCTGAGGGGGATCGAACCCCTGACCTCCTCATTGCGAACGAGGCGCTCTCCCAGCTGAGCTACAGCCCCCGCCGCCGGCTGCTCCGACGGACGCCATGCCGTGGAGCGGCGCGGGTGATGACAGAGGGGGGGCGAGAGGTCAAGCGCCCGTATTGCCGGCCCGGCATTGCGGCGGGACACCCCGGCGGCTAGCCTGCGGCGCCGATTCCCTGGGATTTCCGCGTGATCACCATCATCTTCTGGGTCGCGAACGAGCTGCTGTCGCTCTATCGCTGGGCCGTCATCATCGCCGCCGTGCTCAGCATCCTGGTCGCCTTCGGCGTGCTGGACACGCGCAACCGCATCGTCTGGACCATTGGCGACTTCTTCTACCGCATCACCGAGCCGGCGCTGCGGCCAATCCGCAACGCGCTGCCCGATCTCGGCGGCATCGACATCTCTCCCATCATCCTGCTGGTGCTGATCTACGTCGTGCAGATGCTGCTCGGGCGCATCTACGGCGCGCTGATGTTCGGCAACATGCAGGGGCTGCTGTTCTGAGCCCGGCGATGGGGGCACGAGTGCTCGACGGCAAGGCGCTGGCGGCACGGGTGCGCGCGGAGGTGGCGGCCGGTGTCTCGAAGCGGCCGCGGCCGCCGGGGCTCGCGGTGGTGCTGGTGGGCGACGACCCCGCGAGCGCCGTCTATGTGCGCAGCAAGGACCGCGCGGCGCACGAGGCGGGGATTTCCGCGCGCACCATCCGCCTGCCGGCGACCACGGGCGAGGCGGCGCTGCTGGCCGAGATCCGCGCCCTCAACGACGACGATCTGGTGGACGGCATCCTGGTGCAGTTGCCGCTGCCGAAGGGCCTGCGCACCGAGGCGGTCCTGGACGCGATCGACCCCGCGAAGGATGTCGATGGGCTGACGCCGACCAACGCGGGACTGCTGGCGAGCGGGCGCAAGGGGCTGGTGCCGTGCACGCCGAAAGGGGTGATGCGGCTGCTCGCGGACACGCCGCTTTCCGGCGCGCGGGCGGTGGTGCTGGGGCGCTCCGTGCTGGTCGGGCGGCCGGCGGCGGCGCTGCTGACGGGGGCGGACGCGACGGTGACGCTGGCGCATTCGCGCACCCGCGACCTGATGGCGCTGTGCCGCCGCGCCGAGGTGCTGATTGCCGCGATCGGGCGGGCGGAGATGGTGCGCGGGGACTGGATCGCGCCGGGTGCCACGGTGATCGATGTCGGCATCAACCGCCTCGCGGACGGGCGGCTGGTGGGCGACGTCGCCTACGCCGAGGCGGCGGAGGTCGCCGGCGCCATCACGCCGGTGCCGGGCGGCGTGGGGCCGATGACCATCGCCTGCCTGCTCGAGAACACGCTGGAAGCCGCGATCGCGCGCGAGTCCCGGACGGGGGGCTAAAAGTCCGTCACGCGGCCCTTGTGCTGCCAGTCGCCGTAGCGCGTCGGCTCCGGGCCTGGCGCGCCGCCAATCTCCTTCGGCAGCGCGGGCGCGGCAGGCTTCGCGGGCGCGGGTTCCTGCTCGTCGATGCCGGGGGCCTTGCCGGCCCCTGCGGGCTTGTCTTGCGTCGTCATGGCAGCGACATGACACGATGGGCGGGCGAGTCAACCACGACGGGACCTGTCTCCACCGGACGGCAGCGTCGCGGCTCAGCCGCCGGCGGCCTTGAGCGCGGCGGCGGCGGCGGCGCGCCAGGGCACGTTCTGCGGTGCCTCGGCGAGTGCGCGGCGCAGGGCGGCGACGTCGCCCGGCTGCAGCTTCTGCCCCGTCCGCTGCACCGCCGCCACGATCTCCACGGCGAGATTGGGGTCGAAGCGCGCCGCGAGCGCCGTGCGCCAGGCTGCGGCGGCGGCCGCGAAGTCTCCGCGCGTCGCTTCGGCGTTGCCGAGCAGCACATAGCCGGTGCGCGCCTGCGGGCTGCCCGGATCGAGGGCGGCCAGACGCGTGCGCAGTTGCGCGATCAGCGCGTCCTCCCGCGCCGCCGCCTTCTTCTCCGCGGCGGCAAGCTTCGCGTAGGGCTCGGGCGGCAGTTGCGGCTGGCCGCGCACGAGGTAGAGCAGGCCGCCGGCAACAGGGATCGCGAGCAGCAGGATCAGCGCGAGGCTGGCGCGGCCCTGGCGCGTCGGCGCGTCCTTTGATTCCGCCTCGGCGAGCAGGCGGCGCTCGATCTCGAGCCGGGCGGCCGCGCGCTCGCGGTCCACGAGCCGGCCCTCGCTGGCATCGCGCTCGATCTCGCGCAGCTGCGCGCGATACAGCGCCATCGCGCTGTCGCGCCGTCCAAGCACGGCGCGACGCCCGAGCACGATCAGCAAAGGCGCCATGGCGATGGCGGCCACCACGACCAGCGATGCGGCAAACAGCATTCGGCGTTCAGCCCCCGGCGTGATCGGCGAGAAGCTTCGCCAGGCGGTCCCGCTCGGCCTTGTCGAGCGGCTCGGGCGGCGGCGGCGGCTGGCGGCGGGCGATGCGGACGCCCACAACGCCGGCGCCGGCGGCAACGGCGAGCAGCGGCGAGCCCCAGAGCAGCCATGTCGCGGGATCGATCGGCGGGTCGAGGCGGATGAAGTTGCCGTAGCGCGCGACCAGGAAGGCGATGATCTGCTTGTTGGTCTCGCCGCGCATGATGTGCCGGCGCACCAGCGCGCGGATGTCTCGCGCGAGCCCGGCGCTGCTCGCCTCGATGCTCTCGTTCTGGCAGACGAGGCAGCGCAACTGGCGGCCCAGCGCCTCCGCCCGCGCCTCGAGCTTCGGGTTCTTCAACATCTCGGAGGGGTCTTCGATCGCGTGCGCGGCGACCGGCGCCAGCAGCAGGCAGGCGAGTAGCAGCGGCAGAACGGCGCGCCTCATCGCGACCCCGCCATGGTCCGGGAGGCCATCACTGGCCGAGCTTCCGCATCATCGGCTCGACCACCTCGGTGGCGAGCCGGGGCGTCAGCGGGCCGGCCATGTGCCAGACGACGATGCCCTGGCTGTTGATGATGAAGGTCTCCGGCACGCCGGTAAGCCCCCAGTCGATCGAGGCCCGGCCCGGCTCGTCGCTCGCCGTGCGGGCATAGGGGTTGCCGTATTTGGCCAGGTAGGTCGAGGCCGCGGAAACGGTGTCCTTGTAGGCGATGCCCCAGATCGGGATGCCCTGCGACCGCAGCGCCATCAGCACCGGCTCCTCCTCTCGGCAGGGGATGCACCAGGAGGCGAAGAAATTGACCACCAGCGGCCGGTGCGCGGCGAAGATCTCGGTGGAGCTGAAGCCGCCGGCATCGATCCCGGGAAGGCTGAACGGCGGAACGCGGTGGCCGATCAGCGGCGAGGGCACGCCGTGCGGATTGAACGTGCCGCTGCGCAGGCCACGCAGCATGAAGTAGAAGCCCGTGCCGGCGGCAAGCGCGGCGACCACGGGAATGCCATAGAGCAGGGTGCGGCGCAGCGGCGAGCGCCCTGATGCCGTGGCACCAGGCACCGAGCCACCCGGCCCCGGGCGACCCGGCCCTGGGCGGACCGGAACCGCACGCGCAGGCACCGGACGCGTCACGCGGTTGGGCGGGTTCTTCATCGCGCCGCCGCGGCCAAGGCCGCCGTCGCGGGCCGAGGCGCCCCGACCCTGAGGCGCCGGTCGGACAACGACAGCAGCCCGCCGAGCGCCATGAACGCGCCGCCGAACCAGATCCAGGGCGCGAAGCGGTTGTCGTGCAGGCGCAGGACCGCGCCGCCGTTACGCTCCTCGCCGAACACGGCATAGAGATCGCGCAAACCGTTGGTCTCGATCTTCGCCTCGTCCGTCGTGATGCCCTGGATCGGGAACTGGCGCCGCTCCGGCGTCAGCGTGGTGACGAGGTGGCCGTCGTGGGTGACGAGCACGGTCGCCACCGCCGCCTTGAAGTTGCTGCCGTTGCGATCGCCGATGCTCTTCAGCGTCCAGGTATAGCCGCCGATGTTGGTGCTCTGCCCAGGCTTGAGGAAGACCACGGCGCTGGCGGCGAGCGACATGCCGGCAATGCCCGCGATCGTGACGCCGAGTCCGGCATGCGCGAGCGCGGCTCCGATTGCCGCGCGGCGCAGGCCCATCAGGCGCGCGAGGGAGCGCCGGGGCGGCAGGCTGAACAGCGAGATGCGCGACGCGATGTCGGCAAGCGCGCCGAACACCAGCCACGCCGCCGCCACCATGCCCAGCGCCGGCAGCGCCTTCATGCGCATCACGGCGAACAGGCCGATGACGACGGAGATCAGCGCCGCCCACCACACCTGGCGGAACACCGGCGCCAGGGCCGCGCGCTTCCATGACAGCGCCGTGCCGAGGCTCATCGCCAGGAACAGCGGGAAGGCGAGCGGAAATACGGTCGCGGCGTAGAATGGCGGCCCCACCGAGATCTTGACGCCTGCCAGCAGGTCCGCGAAGGGCGGATATGCGGTGCCCGTGAGCACCACGGCGGCGATCGAACAAATAAGGATGTTGTTCAGGATCAGCCCGCCCTCGCGCGACAGCGGCGCGAAGATGCCGACCGGCGCCAGCGCCGGCGCGCGCAGCGCGAACAGCAGCAGCGATCCCACGATCAGGATGCCGAGCAGCACCAGGATGAACACGCCGCGGTTGGGCGCCGCGGCGAACGAGTGCACCGAGTTCAGGATGCCCGAGCGCACCAGGAACGTGCCCAGCAGCGAGAGCGAGAACGTGCCGATGGCGAGCAGCACGGTCCAGGTCTTCAGCGCCTCGCGCTTCTCGACCACGATCGCGGAGTGCAGCAGCGCGGTGCCGGTCAGCCACGGCAGCAGCGAGGCGTTCTCCACCGGATCCCAGTACCAGAACCCGCCCCAGCCGAGATCGTAATAGGCCCACCAGGAGCCGAGCGTGATCCCGCACGTGAGCGCACACCATGCGGCCAGCGTCCACGGCCGCACCCAGCGGCCCCAGGCGGCGTCCACGCGTCCCTCGATCAGCGCCGCGACCGCGAAGGCGAAGGGCACCGAGAAGCCGACATAGCCGAGGTAGAGCATCGGCGGATGGATCGCGAGGCCGGGGTCCTGCAGCAGCGGGTTCATGTCCATGCCCTGCATCGGCGGCGGCCAGAGGCGCGCGAACGGGTTGGACGAGAGCAGCGCGAACAGGGTGAAGCCGACCGAGGACAGCCCCTGCACGCCGACGACGCGCGCACGCACCGCCGAGGGCAGGTTGCTGCCGAAGATCGCGACCGCGCCGCCGCACAGGCCGAGCACCAGGCACCACAGCAAGACCGAGCCCGGGTGGTTACCCCAGGTGCCGGTGATGCGGTAGAAAAGCGGTTTCAGACTCGAACTGTTCTCAGCGACGACCTTCACGGAGAAATCGTTGACCACGTTCGCGTGCACCAGCACGGCGAAGGCAATGATGAGCGCGATCGCCTGGCCGATCGCAAGCGCCGGGGCCGCGGCCATCAACGAGGCGTCGCGCCGCTGCGCGCCCCAGATGCCGACCACGCCCTGGGCTGCGGCAAGCACGACCGCCAACGCCAGCGCGAAGTTTCCGAGTTCGGGATTGAACATGCCTAGCCTCCCCGCGTGGCCGGCCCGGCCTTCGCTTTGACGCCGAAATCCCAGGTAGCGGCCGGCGGCGGCTCGCCCTGGCTCGGGCGCCATTCGCCGGATTTCTTGAGCGCGGCCACCACGTCCGGGGGCATGTAGTTGGCGTCGTGCTTCGCCAGCACCTCGGTGGCGACGAACTCTCCGCCCGGACGAAGCGAGCCCAGTGCCACGATGCCCTGCCCCTCGCGGAACAGGTCCGGCAGCACGCCGCCGAAGACGACGGGCACCGAGCCCTTGCCGTCGGTGATGGTGAAATCGTTCACCGGATGGCCGTTCTTCACCAGATGGCGCACGCTGCCCTTGAGGACCAGGCCGCCGAGGCGGAACATCTGGCCCGGCGGCGGCGGCTTGGCCGCGACCTGCGCGGGCGAGAGGAAGAACACCAGCGTGTTGCGCAGCGCGGCCAGCGTGAGCCCGGTGGCCACACCCAGCCCCGCGAGGCAGGCGACGAGGATCAGCAGGCGGCGGTGCTTGCGCTTCATCGGCTTATCGAACTCATCGGCGGGCGCGCCCGCTCTCCGCGGCGGCGAGGCGCCGGCGCGCCTTGCGCAGGCGCAGCACAGTGTCGACGCAAAGCCAGCCGACCACGAGCGCCGCCACCGCGTACGAGGCAACGATGAACGGGAGCGCATTCACGCCGAGCGCACCTCTGCCAGCAGCAGCGAGCGGGTGCGCCGCTCCATCACCGCCGCGGAGAGCCGCGCCAGCACCAGGGCGGCGAACAGCAGGGTGAAGCCGAGGGCGGAGACCATCAGCGGCGCCAGCATGCCGATGTACATCTTCGGCGCGCTGGTGAGACTGATGCTGTTGCCCTGGTGCAGCGTGTTCCACCACTGCACCGAGAAATGGATGATCGGCAGATCGACCACGCCTATCAGCGCGAGGATCGAGGCGGCGCGGTAACCGCGTTGCGGATCGTCGAAGGCGCGGATCAGCGCGATGTGGCCGAGGTAGAGGAAGAACAGCACCAGCATCGAGGTC
>JAJYFW010000051.1 GCA_021785335.1 Pseudomonadota bacterium | reverse complement strand
CCGAGGACGTCGGCATCGTCATCGGCCAGGCATTCGCCAAGGCGCTGGGCGACAAGCGTGGCATCGCCCGCTTCGGTCAGGCGCTGGTGCCGATGGACGAGGCACTGGCCGAGGCCGCGATCGACCTCTCCGGCCGTCCCTACCTCGCCTTCGCCGCGGATTTCCCGCAGCCCAAGATCGGCGAGATGGATACCGAACTGTTCGAGGAATTCTTCCGCGCCTTCGCCACCAACGCCTGCCTGAACCTTCACCTCACCGCCCGCGCCGGCCGCAACGCCCACCACATCGCGGAGGCGTGCTTCAAGGCCACCGCGCGCGCCCTGCGCATGGCGATCACTCTCGACCCCCGGCTCGGCGACGCCATCCCATCCACCAAGGGTTCCCTGTGATGGCCGGCCCCATGACGGTCGCCGTCGTCGATTACGGCAGCGGCAACCTTGCCTCGGCCGCCAAGGGGTTGGCGCTGGCCGCCGAGCGCGAGGGCATCACCGCGGAGGTCAGCATCACCGCGGACGCGGACGCGGTAGCGAGCGCCGACCGTATCGTCCTGCCCGGCCAGGGCGCCTTCGCCGACTGCGCCGCCGGCCTCGCCGCGGTGGCCGGCCTGCGCGACGCCATCATCCGCGCGACCGATGCCGGCGCCCCGTTCCTCGGCATCTGTGTAGGCATGCAGCTCATGGCCGAGCGCGGCATCGAGCACCAGGTCACCAAGGGCTTCGGCTGGATCGCCGGTGACATCGCCCCGATGTCCGCCCCTGGCCTGCGCCTGCCGCAAATGGGCTGGAACGAGCTCGCCTTCACGCAAGGCGCTCACCCGCTGCTCGACGGACTCGAGCCCGGCGACCACGCCTATTTCGTGCACAGCTACGCGCTCGCCGGCGGCCGGCCATCCGAGATTGTCGCCACCACCGATTACGGCGGCCCGGTGGTTGCCATGGTCGCCCACGGCAACCGCGCCGGCACTCAGTTCCACGTCGAGAAGAGCCAGGAGGTCGGCCTGCGCATCCTCGGTAACTTCCTGCGCTGGTCGCCATGAACGACACCGACGCACCGCGCCAGGCGGCCCACGAGCTTGCGGTCGAGCGGATCGAGAAGGCCTTCAGCGACGACGATCTCGCCTCGCTGTGCGAGGCCGCGGACGCCGCGATCATCGATGGCGGCGGGTTCGGCTGGATCCACCCGCCCGGGCGCCAGGCACTGGAACGCTATTTCAAGGGCGTGCTGCTGGTGCCGGAGCGCGAGTTCTATGTCGCCCGGCTCGACGGCGTCATGGTCGGCAGCGCGCAACTCGTCCGCCCGCCGCGCAACAACGAGGCTCAGGCCTTCGCCGCACACCTGATGCACTCCTTCCTCGCGCCCTACGCGCGGCATTTCGGCCTCGCCCGCATGCTCACGCTGCGCGTGGAGGAAGGCGCGCGCGCGCTGGGTTACCACGTGCTCAACCTCGACGTGCGCGAGACGCAAACCGCGGCGATCGCGCTTTACGAGCGCCTCGGCTACATCCGTTGGGGCGTGCAACCGCTCTACGCCCGCGTCGGGGGCAAGACGGTCCGCGGCTTCCACTACCACAAGGTGCTCCAGCCCAACGGCCGGATCATCGAGAACCAGTGATCCGCGGGATCCCGACCCCGGTGCCCCTGACGCTCTATCCCGCGATCGACCTCAAGGAGGGACGCTGCGTGCGCCTGCGCCGCGGCGAAATGGCGGACGCGACGATCTACGCCGACGACCCCGCTGCCCAGGCCAGAAGCTTCGCCGAGGCGGGCAGCCGCTGGCTGCATGTCGTCGATCTCGACGGTGCCTTCGCCGGCAAATCCATCAACAGCGCCGCGGTGCGCGGGATCCTTGGAGCGGTTTCGATTCCGGTGCAGCTCGGCGGCGGCATCCGTGACATGGACGCTATCGGGGCCTGGCTCGAGGCCGGCATCGCCCGCGTCATCCTCGGCAGCGCCGCGGCCAAGAACCCCGCGCTCGTGCGCGAGGCCTGCCGTGCTCATCCGGGGCGCATCGCAATCGGCATCGACGCGCGCGACGGCCGGGTCGCGACCGAGGGGTGGGCCGAGACCTCGGCCATGACTGCGCTCGATCTCGCGCGCCGCCTCGAGGATGCCGGCGCCGCGGCGCTCATCTATACGGACATTGCGCGTGACGGGATGTTGCAGGGCCTCAACATCACGCAGACGCTGGAGCTTGCCCGCGCCGTCGCAACCCCCGTCATCGCCTCCGGCGGCGTCGCCGGCATGGCGGACATCGACGCGCTGCTGCCCTATGCCGACACGCTCGACGGCGTGATCGTCGGCCGCGCCCTTTATGACGGCCGCCTCGACCTGCGCGTTGCCCTCGCGCGCCTGGCTCAAGCCGCGACGCGATAGGAAGCGAGCGCCGCCAGGTCGGGCTCGATCCCGAGCCCCGCCGCCTCGCCGAGAGTCACCTGCCCCTCACGCACCAGCGGCAAGGGCGCCCCGAGCAACTCGCGCAGCGGATTGTCGTTGGCATCGACCTCGACGAACCCATCGCTGCCCACGGCCGCCTTGAGGTGCATCGATGCCACCTGCCCCACCCCGCCGCCGAGCCAGTGCGGGCAAAACATCCGTCCTGCCGCCAATGCCCTCCGCCCCACATCGAGGCACCCGCTGAAGCCGCCCCACTTGCCGATATCGGGCTGGATCACACCCAGTGCCCCAGCGGCGATTGCCGCCGCAAAACCGTCCGTGCCGCGGATGTTCTCGCCCCCCGCGAGCGGAATGGCACTCGCCGCCGCGAGCCTTGTCCAGGCCTCAACCAACGCATCGACCGGCATCGGCTCCTCGAGCCAGCTCAACCCGAACGGCGCCATGGCCTCCGCCGCCGCCTGCGCCTCCTCGACTCCCCACGCCTGGTTTGCGTCCACCATCAGCACCGCGTGCTCGCCCAAAGCGGCGCGCAGCGCTTTCAGGTTCGCGAGATCGCGAGCGCGGCCGAATCCCACCTTGAGCTTGAACGCGCGATATCCCTCGTCACGCTTGCGTGCCGCAAGATTTTCCGGAGCGTCAGGATTGAGCCCGGAAGCATAGACCGCGATCTCCGGCCGCCCGCCGAGCGCGCGCCACAGCGGCTGACCGGTTCGCCGCCCCCAAAGGTCCCAGAGCGCCACATCGGTCCCCGCGATCACCTGCGCGATCGGCCCCTCCTCGCCGGTCTGCAGCGCCAACACGTGCAGCCGCCGAGTCAGCATCGCGAACGCCTCCCCGGGCGCGGCCCACGCCCGTTCCGCCAGCAGCGGCGCCACCACGCTCTGGAACAGGCGCGCCCGGTGCTCGGCGCCGACCGCCGGGAAGTTGCACCAGATCTCTCCCCAGCCCACGGCACCTGCCGCGTCCTCAAGGCGCACGACGACCGCCGGCCGGCTGTGCATCACGCCGAAGGATGTCGTGACCGGTTGCACAACCGGGACGCGGAAAACCAACGCCTCGGCCCTCGCCACCCGCAACGGGCTTCCCTCCGATCTCGTCTGCATCTCCACTCCCTGCCTGCTGGCCGACCGTCACATGGGAGGCTCCAGCCGCAACGTGTGTATGTTCTTGCGGGCGGGAACGCGATGGGGATCACGCAACCGGAGCGCTTGCAGAAAGTTTCAAATGAAACTATAAAACCCAAGTTTGCCGGCTGGTGCCCGGAGCCGAATTTGCGTGCGAGGCGAGCACACGGAGGAACCCATGGACAGCATCACCGCCACCGCCACGCCACTCACCGGGTTTGGTAACGAGTTCGCCTCCGAGGCGTTCCCCGGCACGCTGCCCACCGGCCGCAACTCGCCGCAACGCCCGCCGCTCGGCCTCTACGCCGAGCAGCTGTCCGGCACACCCTTCACGGTGCCGCGCCGCGAAGCTCGCCGTACCTGGCTCTACCGCATCCGCCCTTCCGCCGAGCACCCGCCTTATCTGCGCCTCGCCGACCAAGGCCGCGTCGCCGGCCCCCTCGCGCCGCCGAACCCGAACCGGTTGCGCTGGAACCCGTGGCCGATCCCGACGGACCCAACGGGTTTCGTCGCCGGCCTCGCCACCGTCGCCGCGACCGGCACATCGCTGACGGAACACGGCGTGTCGGTCCACGTCTACGCTGCCAACACGTCGATGCGCCGCGTCTTCTTCGACGCCGATGGTGAACTCCTGATCCTGCCGCAGCAGGGTCGTCTCGATATCGCAACGGAGATGGGCCGCCTCACGGTTGCTCCCGGCCACGTCGCCATCATCCCTCGCGGCGTGCGCTTCCGCGTCGCGCTGCCGGACGGAGCCTCGCGCGGTTATGTCTGCGAAAACCACGGTAGCGTCTTCCGCCTGCCCGATCTCGGCCCGATCGGCGCCAATGGCCTAGCCAATCCCCGCGACTTCCTTGCCCCTGCTGCTGCCTTCGAGGATGTCGAGCAGCCCACGGAGGTCGTGCAGAAATATTGCGGCGAGCTGTGGGCGGCCACCCTCTCCCACTCGCCGCTCGACGTCGTTGCCTGGCATGGCAACCTGACGCCCCTCACCTATGACCTTGCACGCTTCAACGCCATTGGCACCGTCTCGTTCGACCATCCGGATCCGTCGATTTTCACGGTGCTCACCGCCCCCACGGACACGCCAGGCCGCGCCAACGTCGATTTCGTCATCTTCCCGCCACGCTGGATGGTCGCGGAGGATACGTTTCGGCCCCCCTGGTTCCACCGCAACGTGATGAACGAGTGCATGGGCCTCATCCACGGCGCCTATGATGCCAAAGCGGAAGGCTTCCTGCCCGGCGGCATCTCTCTGCACGCGATGATGTCCGCGCACGGGCCGGACGCCGCGACGACCGAGCGCGCGATGAACGCCACCTTGGCGCCGCACAAGATCGACGGCAGTCTGGCTTTCATGTTCGAAACCGCGAGCACGCTGCGCCCGACGGCGTATGCGATGGCCTGTGCCGCACTGCAGGAAGATTACGATGCCTGCTGGAACGGCATGAAGAAGTTCTTCCGCTCGTGACGTCCTGGGTCGCGTCGGCCAACGGGCACCGAGACTTCCCGCTCGACAACCTGCCGATAGGCATCGTCTCACCGGCGGGCGGCGCACCGCGTCCCGCGATCGCCATCGGCGAGCAGGTGCTGGATCTGCATGCGGTGTTGGAGGCCGGTCTGTTCACCGGCGCCGTGCGCGACGCCGTGGAAGCCACTGGCACGGCGCTTAACGGGCTGTTCGCCCATGGCAGCGAGGTCCGTCGTGCGCTTCGCCGGCAGGTCACCGCAATCCTGGCGGCGGGTTCACCGGCCGAACTTCATTCGCATCGCCTGCTGCACGCCGCCACCGACTGCACGCTGCAACTGCCCTGCGCCATCGGCGATTACACGGATTTCTATGCGGGCATTCACCACGCGACCCATGTCGGTCGCCTGATGCGGCCCGACAATCCGCTGATGCCGAACTACAAATACCTGCCCGTCGCCTATCACGGCCGCGCCAGCACCGTGCGCCCCTCCGGCGCGCCGTTGCGCCGCCCCAACGGTCAGCGCAAGCCCGCATCCGATCCCACGCCAAGCTTCGGCCCCTCCCGCAACCTCGATTTCGAGCTCGAGTTCGGTATCTGGATCGGCACCGGCAACGCGCTCGGCGAGCCGATTCCGGTCGCGCAGGCGGCCGACCACATCGCCGGCTATTGCCTGCTCAACGACTGGTCCGCCCGCGACATCCAGGGCTGGGAATACCAGCCGCTCGGCCCCTTCCTGGCGAAAAACCTTCTCACCACGATCTCGCCGTGGATCGTCATGCCGGAGGCGCTCGCGCCGTTCCGCGTGGCGGCGATGGCGCGCGAAGCCTCGGACCCGCCGCTCTTTTCGTACCTGGCCGACGCGGCGGACCAGGCCTCGGGCGGCCTCGACGTGGCGCTGGAGGTCTCTATCCTGACGCCCACCATGCGCGCCCAGTCCCTCCACCCGCATCGAATCGCCAGGAGCAACGCCCGCTTCCTGTTCTGGACGCCGGCCCAGATGGTGGCGCACCACACGAGCAATGGCTGTGCGCTGCAACCCGGCGACCTGTTCGGCTCCGGCACCATTTCCGGGCCCGGCAAGAGAGAGGAGGGCAGCCTCCTCGAAATGACCGAGGGCGGGCGCGAGCCGATCAGCCTCCCCAATGGCGAGACGCGCCGCTTCCTCGAGGACGGCGACACGATCATCCTCTCGGCCCGGGCCCGCAACGACCGCGTTTCCATCGGCTTCGGCCTCTGCGAGGGGACGGTGCTGCCGGCCCCGCCAGGCGCCTGATGCCGGTCTCATCGGAAGCGTTCCGCGCCGCCATGGCCCGCCTGGGTGCGGCCGTGAACATCGTCACCACGGATGGCCCCGCCGGCCGGCAAGGCTGCACCGCCTCGGCGGTTTGCAGCGTCACGGATTCTCCGCCGACGCTGCTCGTCTGCCTCAACCGCAGCAGCGACAGCAACGCCGCGATCAAGCGCAACGGCGTGCTCTGCGTGAACGTGCTCGCTCATCACCACGACACGCTAAGTTCTGTTTTTGCGGGACTCCTGGGCCACGAAGACCCAGCCGAGCGCTTCACGCACGGCAGGTGGGAAACCCTCGCCACCGGCGCCCCGGTGCTCGCGGACGCGGCGGTCGTGTTCGATGCCCGCGTCGCCCAGGTTACCGAGGTCGGTACGCACAGCGTCTTCTTCGCGGAAATCGAGGCGATACGCACCGACCCGAAAGCGGGGGCGTTGTTCTGGTTCGACCGGTCGTATCACCGGCTGCCAGTCGCGTAGGAAACGCACGGAGCAGGCTGGGCCCCTCTCGGGCCCCAGCCCCATTTGCTCAGGCGGCTTTGACTCCCGCCGCGGCGGCAACCTCGGCGGCGAAGTCGTCGGACTTCTTCTCGATCCCCTCGCCGAGCTGGAAACGGGCAAAGCCCTTGATCGCGATGCCGGACTTCTTTGCCACCGCGCGCACCCGGCTCTCGCCATCATGCACCCAGACCTGCTCGAGCAGTACGACTTCCTCGTAATATTTGCGCACCCGGCCCTCGACCATCTTCTCGATGATCGCCTCCGGCTTGCCCGAAGCGCGCGCCTGCTCACTGAGCACCGCCTTCTCGCGCTCCAGCGCAGCGGGATCGACATCGGGGACGTCGAGCGCATCCGGACGTGCCGCGGCGACATGCATGCCGACCTGGCGGCCAAGCTGCTCCAGCGCCGCCAGTTCACCCTCGCCCTCGATCGCCGCCAGCACCCCGATCTTGCCGAGGCCGGGCTTTACCGCGGCATGGACGTACGTCGCCACCACACCCTTGCTCACCGAGAGAACCCGCGCGCGGCGGATGTTCATGTTCTCGCCGATTGTGGCGACGAGCTGTGTCAGCTCCTCCGCCACCGTCCGGCCGGTGCCCGGATAGGCAGCACCACCGATCGCCGCGAGATCCTCGCCAACGGCGAGCGCCACCTTGGCAACCTCGCCAACGAAGGCTTGGAACTGCTCGTTGCGCGCGACGAAATCGGTCTCGGCATTGACCTCGACCATCGCCGCCTTGCCCGGCACCGAGGCAACGCCGATCAGCCCCTCCGCCGCCACGCGGCCGCTCTTCTTCGCCGCCGCCGACAAGCCCTTCTTGCGCAACCAGTCGATCGCGGCCTCCATATCGCCGCCCGTCTCGACCAGCGCCTTCTTGCAGTCGCCGAAGCCGGCGCCTGTCCGATCCCGGAGATCCTTCACCAGGCTCGCGGAAATCTCGACCATCGTATGCTCCCTCTGGTGACCTCCGGGTCTCGCGCACCGCGAGTCCGGAGCCACTTAGCTTTCAGAACAAGGAATTAAACGGCATCGCCAACAGGTTCGGCCACAGCGCCGATATCCTGTCCGGAGGCCTGCATCTCCGCCGAGATACCATCCAGCACCGCACCGGCGATGAGGTCGCAATAGAGCGCGATGGCGCGGATCGCATCATCGTTGCCCGGGATCGGGAACGTGATGCCCTTGGGATCGGAGTTGCTGTCGATCACGGCGATCACCGGGATACCCAGCTTGTTCGCCTCCTCGACCGCCAACTTCTCCTTGTTGGTGTCGATGATGAACAGAATGTCCGGAAGCCCGCCCATGTCCTTGATGCCGCCCAGCGCCTTCTCCAGCGCGTCGCGGTCACGGGTGATCTCGAGAACTTCCTTCTTGGTCAGACCTGCCGTGTCGCCGGCCAGCAGTTCCTCGGTCTGGCGGAGCCGTTTGATGCTGCCGGTGATCGTCTTCCAGTTGGTCAGCGTGCCGCCGAGCCAGCGGTGGTTGACGTAATACTGGCCGCAGCGACGGGCCGCGTCCGCCACCAGATCCGCCGCCGCGCGCTTGGTGCCGACGAACAGGACCCGCCCGCCATTGGCAACGATGCCCCGCACCTCGCGCAGAGCGCGCTCAAGCATGGGCTGCGTCTGCTGCAGGTCGATGATGTGGACCTGGTTGCGCACGCCATAGAGATACGGCGCCATGCGCGGATTCCAGCGGCGCGTATGGTGACCAAAATGCACGCCCGCTTCGAGGAGCTGGCGCAAGGAAACCTCGGGCATTGCCATGGGAATGGCCTTTCCTGTCAGCCGGTTGGGCCTCCGCGGGGCGTCGAGCGGCACCGGCTGCCTCTCAGGATGGGTGCCCCGCGTGTGAAGTCCGGGCGATCGCCC
>JAJYFW010000050.1 GCA_021785335.1 Pseudomonadota bacterium | reverse complement strand
CCTTGTAGCCGGCCTTCTCGAGCTCCGGCTTGAGGCTCGCCGGGTCCTTCACCCCGTGCGTCACGGCAACGCCCGTGGTGGAGGCCATCGGCGTGCCGGGGACGAAGACGCCGACATCGGTCTTGATGATGCTGGGCTCCGAGCCGGCGACCGCGGCCATCACCTCCTTCTGGTTCATCGCCTTCAGCACCAGGCGCCGGATCTCCGGCTTGTCGAAGGGCGGGTAGAGCCAGTTGAAGCGCAGGCAGCCGATCTCGCCCGTGACGTCGGTGACGCGGGCGTCGATCTTGCCCGTGTGTTGCAGGGAGGGGATGAGATCGATGTCCGGATTTTCCCACCAGTCCTGCTCGCCGGATTCCAGCGCCGCGGCCTTCGTCGCGGAATCCGGGATCACCGTCCACTCGACGCGGTCAAAATAGGCGACCTTCGGGCCGGCCATGAACGAGGGGGTGCCGCCGGTGCGCGGCACGTAGCCCGCGAACTTGTCGAAGACGAGCTTGGCGCCGGCCACCCGCTCGGCGGCGTTGAAGACGAAGGGACCACTGCCGATCGTGCCCTTGATCTGGTCGTGCGGATTGGCCGGAACCTGATGCGCCGGCATGATGCAGGAGCTGTAGAAGGCGAGCCCGCTGGGCAGCAGCGAGAACGGCTTCTTGAGCTTGACGACCAGCGTCTTGTCGTTGGGCGCGGTGAAGCTGTCGACATAGGACCCGACGGTGATGCCGAAGGTGTCGACCTGGACCCAGCGCTTGAGCGAGGCGACGCAGTCCGCGGCGGTGACCGGCGTGTTGTCGTGGAACTTCAGCCCGTCGCGCAGCGTGATGGTCCAGGTGCGCTTGTCGGACGAAACCGTGTGGCCGGCCGCCATTTGCGGTTGCGGAACGAAATCGGCGTCGTTGCCGTAAAGCGTGTCGTAGACAGCAAGCGAGTAGTTCCGGGTGATGTCCGCCGTCGTCCACACCGGGTCGAGCGAGGCGACATCCGCCTGCGGGATGAACTTGAGCGTGCTGGTGGCTGCGCTCGCGATACCGGGCGCGGCGAGCGCGGTGGCCGTGACGGCGCCGGACGCCATGAAGGCACGACGTTTCATGTCTTGGACCCCCTCCTTGTCAGGGGGTCATGCTGACACGCTTGTCACCCGCGCGGTAGCCACGAAACGCGCCCGGGCGAGCAGGCGCATATGCATCGCGCGCAGGGCGGGCTCCGCCGGGTCGACCAGGATCGGCGCGCAGCCCTGTTCGCGCCACACGCGCCTTGCCGCGTCCTGGCGGGCGAAGTCTGGGTGCAGATCCGTCGGGCCCTCGGCATTCTCGAACGCGGCGCGGTTGCCGGTGTCGAGATAGGACTCGCAGGGCAGGTCCTCCGCGAGCACCACGTCATGCCTTTCGAGTTCCACGTGCCAGTATGTGACGGTATCGCGGGTCTCCTGCACGATGCTCTGCCCGTTCACCAGGTGGCGGATCGGCACGAGGTAGCCGTCCATGAACACCGCGTGATCCGGCGACAGAACCAGGTCCCGGCTCGGCAGCCGCTCGCCGAACGCGCCGGCCCGCACGCGCACCGGCATCACGTCGTGCGGGCGCGGGTGCTGGCGCAGGTTGGTCCGGCGATGGCCCATCCAGCGCACCGTCGCGAGGCGGCCGGAGGCGGTGCGCACCTGGTCGCCCTCGCGCAGCGCCTCCACCGGGACCTTGCCGAAGACGCCGGCGATACGCGTGCCCGCGGCGAAGCAGGCGGTGATGTAGGTGTTGCCGTTGCTCGTAACGAAGCCGAAATCACTCGCCGGCAGCACCGTGTTGACGTTGAGCGTGACGCCCGTGTTGGCGACGGTGAGTTGCGAGCCCGAGAGCGTGAGGCCGGTGGCGGCGCCGCCGACCACCTCGATCGTCTCGTGGCCGCCGAAGCTGCTGATCGTCGGCGACGGCGCGGCGCCGGGCATCACGGCGAGGGTCGCGTTGGTGCCAAGCGAGATGTCCCCCGCCCCCGCGAGCGCGGAGGCGAGCGTCAGGTCGCCGAAATCGGTAAGGACGGCGCCGGCGCCGAGCGTGGCGCCCGACCCGGTCCAGACCCAGTTCGCGCCGCTGTTGACGTCGATCTGGTAGACATCGCGCAGGGTGGTGACGGAGGCGTTGAGCGTCCCGCTGCCGGCGGCGAGCGTGAGCGAGGTGACGAAGCCGGAGCCGGCGGCATTCTTTCCGTCGACCGTGCCGTGGACGTAGGCGCCGGGCTCGAGCACGAGGGCGTTGTTGGCCCCGGCCGCGAATACGATCGCGTCGGCGGAGCCCGTGATCGTTCCGAAATCGACGACGGTCATGGAGGCTGCTGCGGTCGGGTCCGCCTGGATGCCGACCCAACCCGAGATCGTGCCGCTCGACAGATTGGTCAGCGAGCCGCCGTTCAGATAGACGCCCTGGGAGTTGCTCGCGTTCGTCGCGGCAATCAGCCCCGCGTTGACGATCGTGCCCCCGGCTTCGGCGACCAGGGCGTTCTGCGGTGCGATGATCGTTCCGCCGGCGAAGTTGCCAACGGCCGCGATGGCTTTCAGATCGATGCCGCTGCTGAGGAGACCCTGGATGGTGCCGGGGTTGGCGATGGTGGCGACGATGCCCGCGGCGGCGGTGGCGTAGATGCCCACATCGTGGCCGACGATGGTTCCCGTCGCGGTGAAGACTCCCCCACTCGTCAGGCCATTGACGATGGTGCCGCCGTCGAAGAGCGCGATGCCCGCGGCGGTGTTGTTGGTTGCGTTCGTAACGAGGCCGGCATTGGCGATATAGACGTTGCTGGCGTTGGCGACGGCAAAGATGCCGGCCGTATAGGGCGTCGCGGAGCTGGCGCGCGAAACCAGCGCGCCAGGCGCGACCGTCACGGCATCGTTGGCGTTGAGCATCAGCCCGTAGCCGCCGATGGTGCCGGCGGGACTCTTGGTCCCGGCGCCCGCATCCGTCAGCGTCACGCCCGCCAGCAGCGTGTCGTTGGCGCCGAAGACCCAGTCGCCCTTGACCGAGATCTGCTGGAAATTGACGAAGCTGGTGTTGAGGTTGGTCAGCGTGCCCGTGGGGCGGCCTGCGTAATAGGCCAGTTGCAGCGTGCTCTCGACCGGCGAGCCGATGGTGTTGCCGCCGTCGACGATCCCCTGGAAGACGGCCCCCGGCGCGACGTCCACGCGGTTGTGATAGCCGTATGCAAGGGAGACGGCGGTGCCATTGCCACCGGCGATGGTGCCGGCTGACTGGACGGTGCCGGCGCCGTGCCTCACCCGGACGCCGTACGAGCCCCCGGAGATCGTTGCGCCAGCGAAATTCTCGACGTCGCCGCCCTTGCCCAGCATGGCGCCCGCCTTGCCCACGCCCGAGATCAAGCCGTGGTTCACGACCGTCCCGGCTGCGGCGTAGAAGCCTGCCCCGTATTGCGCGCCGGTGATCCGGCCGGTGCTGGTATTGGCGAGGTAGCCGCCGCCGTAGAGGAATGCGCCGCCGTATGTGGAGCCCGCAAGCAGGCCGCTGTTGAGAACGACACCAGCGCCGGACTTGATCTCCAGCGCGCCGCCGCCGGCGATCGTGGCCCCGGCGGCGTTGGTGATCGCGCCGCTGTTCAGGTAGACGCCGTAGTCGCCCTTCGCCACCGCCCCCAGGATCGTGCCGTCGTTGACGACCATCCAGTTGGTCGCCGCGCCGAGAGCATAGTGGCCGGAGGAGACCGAGATTGTTCCGGCGTTGGTAACCGGGTCCGCGTAGTTCCCCGTAGCCAGATCAATCGGGGTGGTGAAGTTGCCGGTGATGGTCGCCGTCGTCGCTGTCGCCATCGAATGCTCCTGTTCGCGCGGAACTCCGTTGCAATCAGCTTAGGCGCAGCGCTGGATTCGGGAAAAGATCATGTCGGAACAATCACGCGCCCGCCCCGCGCCCGGCGGCGAGCGGGGTCAGGCCAGGCCGCAGGCGTCGCGCATGGCGGCGTCGATCGCGGCCTCCGACAGGACGGAACGGGCATAGGCGAGCCCCGCTTCGGAGGCGGCGCGGTGCGCGGCCTCGTCCTCGTGCAGGCGCAGGATGGCGGCGGCGAGCCCCGCGGGATCGGCGGCGATGCTGCCGGGCAGCGCCGCAGCGGGAATCCCCTCCGCGCCGACCGGGGTGGTGACGCAGGGCAGGCCGGCCGCGAGCGAGGCGAGGATCTTGCCTTTCAGTCCGGCCCCGAAACGCAACGGCGCGCAGGTGAGGCGCACCTGGTTCCACAGGCTCGCGAGGTCCGGGACCTGGCCCAGGACGTCGACCAGCGGCGAGGCGCGCGCGGCAAGGCTCGCCGGCAGGTCGGACCCGGCGAGGACGAGGCGCAGCCCGGGCGCCTTCGCCCAGACGAGCGGCATGACCACGTCGAGCAGGACATGCGCCGCGTCGAGATTGGGCGGATGCCCATAGGAGCCGACGAAGGCCACGCCGCGCCGCTCCGCCCAGGGCGTCGTGGCAGGCTCGACCGGGACGTGCCAGGGGATGACGTGGACGATGGCGTCCGGAGCTTCCGCGGCGATGATCGCCGCCTCCGCCTGCGAGTGGGCGATGACGGCATCGGCGGCCCCGCAGGCGGCGAGTTCCTGGGCGCGCAGGGCGGCGATGCGCGGGGTGGCCAGCGCGGCCTCGAACGGCACCGCGGCCTCGACGGCGTACTGGCGCGCGGCGCGCAGGTGGTGGAGGTCGGCGATGCAGAAGACGAGGCGGGCGTTGGGGCACCAGTCGCGCGCCAGCGCGGCGTAGCGGCGCATCACCGGCAGGCGGTGGATATAGACCACGTCCGCGGTCTCGCCGGCGGCGGCGAGCAGTTCCTCGACCGAGGCAATCCAGGGAGCATGCCAGGCGGTGATGCCGCGCGCCTCGATGCCGTCATGGGCCGGGACGCGGGCCAGGCTGTGCGCCGACGCGAACTCCACCGCGTAGCCGAGGCGGCGCAGCGATTCGAGGTGCGAGAGGACGGCGTTGGAACCGGCATCCCGCGTCGGGTCCGGCACGCCCTCGTCGAGCGCGATGGCGCGGGGAGCGCTGCCTCTCGGGGACGCGCCCTGCGCCGCGGCACCGTGCCCCCAGCGCGCGAGCAGCCGGGCCTGCCGGGGGTCGGGCCGGGCGAGGCTGGCGGCGAGCCGGTCCGCGAGGTCGGCGGCCAGCGACGCGGCCTCGCGCGGGTCCTCGGAGGCGGCGAGCGCCGCCGCGGCGAGGGCGGCGGCCGGGTTCTCTTCCTCGGTTCCGGGCGGCAGGCGCTTGGGCGAACCCGGCAGATGCTGGCCGGTGCCGGCGCGCAGCACCGCCACCTCGCCGGCCCGCAACCCCGGCGGGAAACGGAGCAGAAAGGCATGCGGGCCGATGCCGGCCCCGTCGAGGTCCACGCGATGCTGGGACGCCTCGATCCGCGCCACGCGCACGCCGTCCAGCACGATGTCGAGCTCGACCGGGAACTCCGGCGCCGCGAGGTCGCGCGCCCAGCCGCCGACCCCCTCGCGGTCGGCGTGTTCGAGCAGGCCGTCGAGGGGCGCCGGGTCCGGCTTCGATTCCGTCATCGCGAGCAGAGTGGGAACGATGGCGCCCCGAGTCGAGTACAAAAAGGCACATCGCGGAGCATTCAAGACGAGAGGCCGCGGCGAGGCGGGTTCGGGCGCGGGCCGCGCGTTCTACTTCTGAAGCGTATCGTCCTCCAGAAGGAACGCGCGCGTCGCCGCGACCGCCTCGGCCAGACCGACGCGCCGCGCGGCAACCGGGAAGGCGGAAAGCAGGCGCGACGGCGTGCGGCGGTCGAGCAGGACGAACACGCCGCGATCCCCCTCCGCGCGGATCAGGCGCCCGAAGGCCTGGCGCAGCCGCATCCGCGCCACCCGCGCGTCGTAGGCCTGCGGATCGCCGCCCGAGAGGTGGATGCGCCGCTCGCGATGCAGGATGTCGGGCCGCGCCCAGGGCACGCGCTCGAACACGACGAGGCGCAGCGCGCGGCCCGGCACATCGACGCCGTCGCGCATCGCATCGGTGCCCAGCAGGCAGCTCTCGGGCTCGGCGCGGAACACGTCGACCAGCGTGGCGTTGTCCATCGCGTCGACATGCTGCGCGTAGAGCGGGATGCCCGCGGCCTCCAGCCGCGCCGCGATGCGCGCATGGACGGCGCGCAGCCGCGCGATCGCGGTGAACAGGCCGAGCCCGCCGCCACCGGCCGCGAGGAACAGCTCGCGATAGGCGGCGGCCACCGCGTCGAGCTCCGGCGCCACGTCGGTCACGACGAAGACCTGCGTCTGGCGCCGGTAGTCGAACGCGCTCGGCACCACCACGCGGATCGCGGGCGAGGGCAGGTGCGTGGCGCCCACGCGCGCCTCCGCGTCCAGCCACGCCGTCTCCACGTCCGCCTCGCCGGCGTCGCGCAGCGTCGCCGACGTCACCACCATGCCCTGCGCGGGCCGCGCCAGGCTGGTCACGAACGGAATGGTCGGGTCGAGGAAGTGGCGCAGCAGCGCCGCGTCCCGCTCCGTCCCGTCGCGCCGCTCGAGGCGCAGGAACAGCACCTGCTCCTGCCGCATGCCGGGCTCGGGCGGCGCGGCCTGCACGGCGCCGAGCATGTCGATCCAGGCCGTAAGCGGCAGGATCACGCGCCGCGCCAGGCTGCGGCAGGCGGCCTCGATGCGGTTGCGCATCGCGGCGTCGAGCTCCTCGGCCTCGTCGTCGAGGCGCCGCTCGAGCAGCCGTGCCAGCTCCTTCGCCGGCTCCACGATGCGCGACAGCGCCCGCGCGAACTCGCCGGCCGAGGCGGCGAGCGGTGGGGCCACGGGGTGCAGGTCACATTCCAGCGTTCCCTCCTCGCCCTCGCAGCGCGCCAGCACCTGCGCGCGCAGCGCGGCGAGGAACTGCTCACCGGGCCCCGCCGTCCCGGCCAGCGTGCCGTCCGGCTCCATCCAGTCGCGCGTGGGCAGCGCGCGGGCGGCGCGCAGCAGGGCGCCGAGCGCCTCCTCCAGCGCCGGGCGGCCGAGCACCAGCTCCTCGATCCGCCGCCGCAGGCCCCGCGCGCGCGAGCGCCCGCCCTCCGCGCCGAGCAGCCAGCGCCGCAGCTCCGCCGCCTCCTGCGCCGAGAGCGCGATGGCGAAGGCCGAGTCCGCGGCGTCGAACAGGTGGTGGCCTTCGTCGAACACGTAGTGCGTCGGCACCAGGTGGTCGTCGAGCCCGCCCCAGACCGCCTGCGCCATGGTCAGCGCATGGTTGGCGACAACGATGTCCGCCCCCTGCGCGCGGCGGATGACGTGCTCGGGAAAGCACCGCCGCCAGTGGAAGCAGCCGGCATGGATGCACTCGCCGCGCCGGTCCACGAGCGATGCGATGCGCGCCGGGCCGAACAGCTCCGCGAACCAGCCGGGCAGGTCGCCGCCCGAAATGTCGCCATCGGACGTGGCGCCGATCCAGCGCGCGATCAGCCCGAGCGCGATATCCGCGCCGCCGCCCGCCACCGCTTCCTCGTAGTTCAGCAGGCAGAGGTAGTTCTCGCGCCCCTTGCGCACCACGACGCGGGCGCGCCGGCGGTTGGGGTCGCGATAGAGCCGCGCGAGTTCCGCCTCCACCTGGCGCTGCAGGTGGCGCGTGTAGGTGGAGACCCAGACCGGCGCGCCGTTGGTCTCGGCCCACAGCGTGGCCGGCGCGATGTAGCCCAGCGTCTTGCCCGTGCCGGTCCCCGCCTCGGCGAGCACCACGTGCGGGTCGCCGCGCGTCTGCCTCGGCGCGAACGCGGCGGAGACGGCCGCGGCATAGTCCGCCTGCATCGGGCGCGGCTCGGCGCCGCCGCCGAGCATCGCGGCGAGCCGCGCGCGCGCCGCTTCCGGCGCGACGGCATGCTGGGTGGGCGGCGGCCGCGGCGCCGCGTCCTCCCATTCCGCCAGCCGCTTCCAGACACGCAGCGCATCCGGCCCCGGCTCCGCCCGGGTGCCGAGGGCCGCGAGCACGGCGCTGCCCCAGCTCCACCCGGCCGCCGCCATCCGCGCCGCGATCGCCCCGGCGTCGCGCCCGGCCTCGGTTCCGCGCAGCAGCGCGAGATGCCCGAGCAGGAGATCGGCCATGTCGGCGAGCATCGTCGCCGCCGCCTCCATCCCCTCCGGCGGTTCGAACCCGAGCGCCAGCGCGAGCCCGCGCGGCGTGGGCGCGGCCGGCCGCGCCGGATGCACGAAGGCGAAGAGCTCCAGGAGGTCGAAGCAGGCGAAGCCGCGCGAGCCCAGCCGCCGGGCAGTCGCCGGCGCGTGCACCAGCAGCGGCGGCGCGCTGTCGCGCAGCGCGCGCAGCGCCTCGCGCGGCTGCAGCAGCATCACCTCGCCCGAGGCATCGAGCAGCACCGCGCGCCCGGCGCCCGCCACGAGCGCCGGCGCTGCCTCCCCGGACGGCCGATCATCCATCACGCCGCGAATCTCTCCACTCCCCGGCCCGCTACTTGCCACCCGCCACAAGCCGGCGTCGCCACGCATTGACCCTCGCCGGACCCGTCCATAGGTTGCGCCCCCATGTCACAGGCTACCCGACACGCTCCCGCATCCGGCACGTCCGCGCCAACCCCCTCCTCCTGGCCGTTCGAGGAGGCGAAGAAGGTCGCCGAACGCATCGCCGCCGCGGGCAAGGACGAGGCCCTGTTCGAGACCGGCTACGGACCCTCCGGCCTGCCGC
>JAJYFW010000049.1 GCA_021785335.1 Pseudomonadota bacterium | reverse complement strand
AAATCGCCGAGGCCTTCGACGAAGGGGCGGAACGCGTTGTTCGCGACGTCGCGGACGGTGATGCCGAACGTGTAGCGGTTCCGGTTCCGATCGGTGTTCACGATCAGCCCGTGCGTGCCCATGACGTTGCCGAAGGTCAGCCGCTCCATGGCGCCCGCCAGGCGCACATCGAAGTTGCCGATGCGCTGCGCCACGCCGGCATAGGTGTTCAACTCGTGGTACAGGGTCGGTGTCGACCCCTCCACCGCATCCGGCGAGGCGCGGTCCTCGTGCTCCTGCAGCACCTGGACACCGAGCAGCAGGCGCGTGTTGTTGCTGACGTGGATCCGGCCCTCGGCCTGGGTGTGCCAGTCGATCGTGTTCTCGCTGCCGTGGCTGCCGTATCCGGTGAGGTCGGCGCCCGCCTCCGCGTACAGCGAGTTGCGCTTCCAGTTCGACTGCAGGGCAACGCTCGGCGACAGGGTTCCGACCCAGTCGGACTTGGGCTTGGTGTTCGTCGCGTAGATGTTGCTGTCGTAGAAGCCGCCCGCCACGACTTCGGGATAGATGGTGAAGGACCCGACGTTGAAACCGGGGCCGCCCACCGCCTGCGGCTGCGGCTGAGGCGGAGCGGCCGGCGTCGGCGACAGCGAGGGCATGATGCGGATGTCGGTGGCGACATAGCTCGTCAGCGCCCGCGCGACGGCGGCGCGCACCGCATCGCGCTGCGCGGGCGGAGCCGCGGCGACGATGGCGGCCGCGATCTCGCGGTAGACGGGCAGGTTGGCACCGACGAACTGCGGCACGGGTGTCGACGCGGCACTCGCCAGGGCCGCGGCGCTCTCCGGCGTTGCCGCGAGTTCGGGGTGGGCGGCGAGCACCTTGGCCAGGGTGTCCACCAGCGCGTGGGGACCCGTTTCCGCCGCGACGTTCAGCTGCTGGGAGACCGCGTCCGGCACCGAGGCGGCGCGGGCCGCGCAAGGCAGGGCCGCCACCGACGCCGCCATCGCCAGAGCCCCAAGCCATCGGGATGCATGCCGCATGCGAGTTACACCTTGTTTGCGGTCGGTCGCGCGTTCCGGAGTCATCGGTCTGCCATGAGGCGTGGAACCCTCATCGGAGTCCTCCGCCGGAATAGACGAGGCACTGATTCAAATCAATCCACAAAAATGCAGCATTTTCAGAGAGGTGTTCCTCGGCACGCAGCCAGCGCGCGCGCCACACGAAAATGGCGCGGCCCCAGTCAATTGAACGGCCGCGAATTCCCGATTCATGGTTGATCCACGTCAACGACATCTTCGATTTCCAATGCAATAAACAATGACGTTACGGGGAATGTGCTGTTTTCGTAACGTATGTGAGGACGAACGGCATGAGTGCCGGAAGTAGTGGTCGCTTCAGGTTCGGAGGAATAGTGCTGACAGTCGCTGTCGTTGCGCTGGTTCCGATGCCGGTTTTCGCCGCCGGAACTACCACGCCACCGCAGCCCCCCTCCAACGCCATTGCTTCCACCCCGAACTCGCCAGGGATCACTTGGTGCGCGGATTATCGGTCCAGCGCGCTTTCGGCGAAGGAACGCCTGACCGGCGCCAACCTGATGCGGCTGCGCGCGGCGGAGAATGAGCTGGCGCCCGGGTTTGTGCCGGACAGCCTGGCGACGGGGCTGCAACTGCTGGCGGACTACCAGGAAGAACTTGGCAAGGTGCGGCCGGATGCGTCGGTGGCGGCGTCCTACCTCGCGCAGGTCAGCACGGTCCGGATCACCGCCGAGCGCTACCGGCGCGTGAACGCGCTGCTCTGCGTGAGTGCGGCGCCCGCGCTGGCCCGGCAGATCGAAACCGACGCCGAGGCGCAGCGGGAGCGGATGACCCGCTGACCGCGCGGCCCGGAGGAGAATGAAGATGACGATCGTTTCCAAAGTACAGACATCTCCGGCAGTGGGGCGGCGAGCGTGGCTGCTTGGCACGCTCAGCCTCGCGGCGATGACGCTGATGCCCAGCGAAGGCGCGCTCGCGCAGGGAACCACGACGATCCTCAAGGGCAGCGGGGAAAGCGGTGGAAGCGGCAAGGGCGCCGCCGGCAAAGGTGGCGGCGAAAAGGGCGGCGGCGAAAGCGGCGGCGGCCACACCGGCGGCGGCGAAAGCGGCGGCGGCCACACGGGCGGCGGCGAGAGCGGCGGCGGCCACACCGGCGGCGGCGAGAGCGGCGGTGGATGCAGCGGCGGCGGATGCGGCGGCGGCGAAAGCGGCGGGAGCGGCCACGGCGGGAACCCGCAGGGCAAGACGCCGGGACAACGCGCGGTACGCCATCGCCAGCAGACCGGGCGCACGCTGGGCGGGGGCGAGGATACCGGCGGGCACACAGGCGGCAGCGGGCACGCCGGGGGCGGCGGCGAGGGCGGCACCGACACCGGAACGAACACCGGGACGGGCACCATCACGGGCCCGACGGTGCCGTCGGATGGCTCCACCACGGGGCCGGTCGGGGGATCGGGGGGAGGAGAGCATTTTGTCCATCCGGGAACGGGCGGATGGGGCGCGGACACGAAAGTGTTGCGCCGCCCGTGACGGTAAGCGTGCCGTGCCGTGCCGATCCACTCCAACTCACAAGGAATCTGACGATGACAGACCGTAACAAACTTCCGCGTTCGCTGCGGCGCACCCTCCTCGGCTCGGCGGCGCTGGCACTCGCGATCGGGATGTCGCCCGTGCCGTTCGGCACCCTGAGCTTCGTCTCCACCGCCCATGCGCAGGGCAGCGGCGGCAAGGGCGGCGCCCCCGTGCGCACGCCGGGACAGGGCGGGCAGTCCGGCGGCGGGCAGTCCGGCGGCGGGCAGGGTGGCCAGACCGGTGGCGGCCAGACCGGTGGCGGCCAGTCCGGCGGCGGGCAGTCCGGCGGCGGGCAGGGTGGCCAGCCCTCCGGTCACTATGGCCAGCGCCAAGGCTCCGGCGGCCAGGGTGGCCAGGACGAGGAGAACCAGAAGGACAAGCAGGGTGGCCAGGACGAGAAGGACAACCAGGGCCAGGGCGGTCAGCAGGGCCAGGGCCAGGGTGGTCAGCAGCAGGGCCAGGGCCAGGGCGGACAGCAGTCCGGCCAGGGCCAGGGCGGTCAGGGCCAGGGTGGCCAGGGCGCCGGCCAGGGCCAGGGCGGCCAGGGCAGCGGCAATGGCCAGATCAAGAAGCCGTAAGCGACTGGTCCACTCGTGAAGGCGGTCGCCCTGGCTGTCATGGCCAGGGCGGCCCGTCCGGGCGGGAGCGGCCAGAGGGTTACGACACCCGTGAAGGTGACCGGGCCCGGAACAATGAACTTGAACTCGCAAGGAACAAAAACAATGTCTATTCGTAACAATGCGCCCCGCTCGCTCCGTCGGATCCTGCTTGGCTCCGCGGCGCTCGGACTCGCGCTCTGGATGCCGCAGGTGCCGAACGGCGCACTGGGGTTCGTCTCCTCCGCCTATGCGCAGGGCTCAAGCAGCGGTTCCGGCAGCGGCTCGACGCACCGGCCGACCTCGCCGGGGCAAGGTCAGGGCGGCTCGACCAGCGGCCACCGCGGCCAGGGCGGCTCGACGACAGGCGGATCGTCCACGGGCGGATCGTCCACGGGCGGATCGTCCAGCTCCGAGAAGAGCACGGAGGGATCCGGGTCCGGCGGCTCGACCAGCGGTGAAGGCAGCCAGGGCGGGTCGGGCGGCTCGACCAGCGGCCAGCGCGGGCAGGGCGGCTCGACGGCGGGCGGCGGATCCGGCCAGGGCCAGGGCCAGGGCCAGGGCCAGGGCGGCAGCGGCGGCGGAAGCGGCGGCAAGCCGGTCTGGGCGTCGGGCGGCATTCCGGAGGTCGAACTCGGCCGGCTGAACGTCGCGCGCGCGCCTGACAGCGTCCGCGCCAAGGCGCTCGACGAGGCAACCTCCACATGGAGCACGATGGGCTCGACGACGATGACCCTGGTGATCAACGGTGTGAGCAAAACGATCACCGTTGCGCAGCTCTATTCCTACTCGGCGTCCCAGTTCGCCGCGATCGTGGCGAACAACTACGACGTGATCATGCGGATCGACTCGCCGCTGCAGAACCTCGCGCTGCTGCAGAGCTACGCGACCAGCGGCAAGATCCCCCTGAGCGGCGTCAAGACACCGAGCAAGGGTGACCTCCTGGGGATCTTCCTCGGCTCCGCCGCGGACAAGACGATCCCGATCACCACCGACACGGTGATCGCGCTGAACACGATCCTGGGCCTGAACCTGACGCCCACGCAGATCGCCAACAGCGCGGTCGCGGCGGAAGAGGTGCGCGCCGCGATCGCGGCGGCGCACGGCTGACGCGCGAGCCGCCCCCTGCCGCGCCAGGCGGCCGGGGGCGGCTTTCGCGAGCGTGTGACGACCGAGAAGGACGTGAGGTCCGGGGCCGCCGTGCCGAAGATACGCCGCTCATCGACTTCAACTCGCAAGGAACAACGACGATGAAAACTCGCAACAATCCACCCCGCTCGCTGCGGCGCATCCTGCTCGGTTCCGCAGCGTTGGGTCTCGCACTCTGGATGCCGCCGATGCCGAGCGGCACCATGGGATTCGCCCCCTCCGCCTATGCGCAGGGCAGCGGCAGTGGCAGCGGCCAGGGGGGCAGCGGCACGACGCACCGGCCAACCTCGCCGGGGCAGGGCCAGGGCGGCTCGACCAGCGGCCACAGGGGCCAGGGCGGCTCCTCGACCACCGGCTCCAGCACGTCCGAGGAGGGCTCGGGCGGGTCGGGTGGTTCGGGCGGCCAGGGCGGCAGCGGCACGTCGCAGCGGCCGACTTCGCCCGGGCAGGGCCAGGGCGGCTCGGCGGGCGGCGGCGGGTCGGGCGAGGGCAGTGGCGGCGGCGGTAGCGGCGGCGGCGGGAAGCCGGTCTGGGCGTCCGAGGGCATTCCGGCCGTCGATCTGGGCCGGCTCAGCGTCGCGCGCGCGCCGGCGTCCGTCCTCAACAAGGCGCTCACCGAGGCGCTCACCACGTGGGATACGATGGGCTCGACGGAGCTGACCCTGGTGATCAATGGCGTCACGAAGACGATCACCGTCGCGCAGCTCTACTCGTACCCGGCGGACCAGTTCTCCGCGATTCTGTTGAATAACTTCGACGTGATCCTGCGGATCGACTCGCCGCTGCAGAACCTCGCGCTGCTGCAGAGCTATGGCACCACCGGCGTCGTGCCGCTCAGCGGCGTCAAGGCGGCAAGCAAGGTCGACCTCATGGGGATCTTCCTTGGTTCCGCCTCCGACAAGGAGGTTCCGATCACCACCGATACGGTGATCGCGATGAACACCATCCTGGGGCTGAACCTGACGCCTTCGGAGATCACCCAGATCGCGGTGACGGCCGAAGAGGTGCGCGTGGCGATCCTGACCGCGCACGGCTGACGAACGAACCGCCCCCGTGCCGCGCCAGGCGGCCCGGGGGCGGGCTTCGCCGTCGTCCGGCGATAGGTGACGACGACGGGCGGCCCGGGGCCTGGAGGTTCCGGCGGGGCGCGGGCAGAGCCCGCTCTTTTTATTTCTACGGCGCGACGATCGGCTGCGCGGCGAGCACCGGCTCGCGGGTGGCGAGCGTGTCGAACACACTCCCCTCCTCGAACCAGGATATCGGCGCCGGGGCGCCCCAGAGGGTCTGGCGGCGCGGGTCGCGCAGGTCCCAGCGGATCGGCTCGAAATCGGGGTCGACCGTGAGGTAGTCCGAGGCGAAAAGCTCGATGCGGTGGCCGTCCGGGTCGCGCAAGTAGAGGAAGAAGGCGTTGGAGATGCCGTGGCGGCCAGGGCCGCGCTCCATGCTGGCGAGCCAGCCGGTGGTGGAAAGCACGTCGCAGATGTGGATGATGTCGGTGATCGCCGGGACCCAGACGCCGATGTGGTGCAGGCGCGGACCGCTTCCGTTGGTGAAGGCGAGGTCGTGGGTGTTGCCCTTGCGGTGCATCCAGACCGCCCAGAGCGCGTCCGTGTCCTCGGTCGCGGTGTATTCGGAGGTGCGGAAGCCGAGCGAGGCGTAGAAATCGTGGCTCGCCTGCACGTCCGGGGTAAAGCAGTTGATGTGGTCGATGCGCTGGGGCGCGGCCCCGCGGTATTCGCCGTAGCTCTGCAGAAGGCGCGGCGCCTGGTCCATCGTGGCGTGGAACTCGAGCGGCATGCCGAGCCTGTCGGTCGCGTGCAGGGTGCGGCCCTGGTGCGGAACGCTCACGAAACGATGCACGAGGCCCTGCGCGGCGAACCAGGCGGCGGCGCGGTCGAGATCCTCCTCCGCGGCGAGCTTGAAGCCGAGGCGATGGACGGTGGGGTGCGGCGCCGCGCGCAGCACGACGCAATGGTGGTTCCGCTCCTCCAGCCCGCGCAGGTAGAGGGCGCCGGCTTCCTCGGCCGTGACGACGAAGCCGAGCGCGTCCACCCAATAGGCGCGGGCGCGGGCGAGGTCCGTCACGCCGTACTCGATGTGGCTGGCGCGGACGATGGCGAAGGGCGGCGGGTTGGCGGCGCGGCGGATGGTCATGCGGCCGCCTGCTTCGCGCGCATCCGCGCATGCAGGTTGTTGCGCTTGAGCGAGCCCGGCGGCGGGATCTCCTCCAGCTCCAGCGAGATCGCGAGGGGGTTCTTCGCGTAATCCGGCTCGAGGTAGGCGCAGGCGGCGTCGAACACGCCCTGGGCCACGCGCGCGCGCGTCGCCTCGTCGCGGCCGTGGCCGAGGCGCAGCGTGATGGCGACGAAGGCGTTGGCGGGATCGCCGTCGGCGATGACGACGTGCTCGCGCCGGGCGGCACGGGTGCGCAGCGCGCCGAGTTCCGCCACGCCGGTCGCGAGCATCGCCTGGTGGACGATGCGCAGCAGGCCGGGAATGTCCACGCGCCGGTCCAGGTTCGCCGAATACTCGACGATCACGTGCGGCATGGCGTTTCCCCCGAAAATGGTTTCAAATGGAACTATATCCTGGTAAGGCGCGCGGCGCCAAGCATCAGAAAACCTCGGAGCCCGGATGCCCAGCTTGGGACGCGCGCTGCTCGATGCCCTCGCCGCCCACGGCGCGCGGGAGATTTTCGGGATCCCCGGCGATTTCGTGCTGCCCTTCTTCAAGCAGGTGGAGGAGAGCGGCATCCTGCCGTTCTACACGCTGAGCCATGAGCCCGCGGTGGGGTTCGCGGCGGATGCGGCGGCGCGGTTCGGGGGACGCCTCTCGGTCGCGGTCGCGACCTGGGGGGCGGGCGCGTTCAACCTGGTGAACCCCGTCGCGGGCGCCTATGCCGAGCGCTCGCCGGTGGTGGTGATCTCCGGCGCGCCCGGCGTGCGGGAGCGGGCGAGCGGCTGGCAACTGCACCACATGTCGCGCGCGATGGACACGCAGGCGCGCATCTTCCGCGAGATCACATGCGACGCCGCGGTGCTGGACGACCCAGCGCGGGCACCCGCGGACATCGCGCGGGTGCTGCGCAGCGCGCTGGATTACTCGCGGCCGGTCTACCTGGAGTTGCCGCGCGACCTCGTGGGGGCGGCGACCGGGCGCGTGCCGATGCTGGAGCGGACGGCCACGGATCCCGAGGCGCTCGCGGAATGCGCCGAGGAAGTGCTCGCGAGGCTGGCGCGGGCGGAGCGGCCGGTGCTGCTGGTGGACGTGGAACTGCGGCGCTACGGCGTGGAGGAGAAGGTCGCGGCGCTGGCCCAACGGCTGGGCATTCCCGTCGTCACCACGTTCATGGGCCGCGGCCTGCTCGCGGCGCACCCGGCGCTGGTGCGCGGGACGTATCTGGGCGCGGCGGGCGATGCGGCGGTCACCTCGCTGGTGGAGGATTCGGACGCGTTGCTGCTGCTCGGCGTGATCCTGTCGGACACGAATTTCGCCGTCTCCGCGCGCAAGATCGACATGCGCCACGCGATGCTGGCGCTGGACCGCGCGGTGCGGGTGGGGCACCACACGTATCCCGATATTCCGCTCGACGCGCTGCTCGACGCGTTGCTGGCGCGGGCGGCGGCGCGGCCGGCGACGAGGTGCGGCGCGTTCAAGGAGACGGCGACGACGCTCACCGTGGATGACGGGGCGCTGCGGGCCTCGGACATCGCCGCGGGAATCAACGACCTGTTCGCGGCACACGGGAAAATGCCGATCGCGGCGGACATGGGCGACTGCCTGTTCACGGCGATGGAAATCGCCAACACGGGCCTCGTCGCGCCTGGCTACTACGCGGGCATGGGGTTCGGCGTGCCGGCGGGGCTCGGCGCGTGTGTCGCCGCCGGCGGACGGCCGCTGATCCTGGTGGGCGACGGCGCCTTCCAGATGACGGGCTGGGAGCTGGGGAATTGCCGGCGCTACGGGTGGGACCCGATCGTGATCGTGTTCAACAACTCGAGCTGGGAGATGCTGCGCGTGTTCCAGCCGGAGAGCGGGTTCAACGACCTCAGCGACTGGCGCTTCGCGGAGCTGGCGGGCCCGCTGGGCGGCGACGGCGTGCGGGTGGCCACGCGGCGAGAATTCGCGGCGGCGCTGGATAAGGCGCACGCCACGCGAGGGCGGTTCCAGCTCATCGAGGCGATGCTGCCGCGCGGCGAGACCTCCGAGACGCTCGCCAGGTTCGTGGCGGGGTTCAAGGCGGCACGCGCCAATTCGTGATAAGGACGGGCCGGGAGGACGCGATGTACACGCAGGGACTGGTGTCGATCGAGGGCGCGGGGGGGGCGGAGGAAGAGCTCTTCC
>JAJYFW010000048.1 GCA_021785335.1 Pseudomonadota bacterium | reverse complement strand
GCTCACGGCCACCGCGGATGCCGGCATCTCGCTCGCCGCCGGGGGCGTGGTCACCAACGAGACCGGCGGCGTGATCACCGGCGGCTTTGGGGTTTCGCTGGCCTCCGGCACGGTGGTCAACGAGGCGGGCGGGCTGATCGCGACCTACGACAACGCGATCCACGCCAACGGCACGCTGACGCTCGACAATGCCGGGGTCCTTCACACCTATGCCACGTCGATGAGCGACGTCGTGGCCTTCGGGCGCGCGTATGCCACGAACTCCGGAACGATGATCAGCGAGCAGCGCGCCGGCTTCATTCTCGATGCGGGTGGGGTGGTCACCAATGCCGCCTCCGGGACGATCAACGCCCACCTCCTCGTGCTGTATGCCGGTAGCGGGCCGGCCACGTTCGTCAACGCGGGTTACGCCGTCGCCACCAACGGTGCCGCGATCTATCTGAAACAAGGCGGATATATCGACAACCAGGCGGGCGGCACGCTCGTTGATGCCGGCACACATGCCGGCATCTACGCCACGGCCGCCTCCGTCGCGGTCACCAATGCCGGCACCATTGTTTCCAGGGGGCGCAGCGGCGTGGTGCTGGTGGGCGGGGGCACGGTCGCCAATCTGGCGGGCGGCCAGATCAGGGCGGCGGCCACCGGTATTTATGGCAGCAAGTTGCCGCTCACCATCACCAACGCCGGCCTCGTTACGGCCGGTGGCTCGGGGGTCGCGCTGGAGACAGGCGGGATTCTTACCAATCTCGCCACCGGGACCATCGTGAGCATGAAGGATGCGTTCTACGGCGCGACGGCGAGCCCGGCGCCGACCGTTATCAACGCCGGCTTCATGGCGAGCGAAACGAAGTCAGCTATCGGTCTCCACTCGGGAGGCGAGGTCACGAACGAGGCGCGGGGCACCATCACCTCCACGTTGGGAAACGCGATCTACGTCGTCAACGGGAGCGGCCTTGTCGTCAACGCCGGCCTGCTAACCTCATCACAATACGCCGCCGTGCATCTCGAAGACGGCGGCACGATAACCAATCTCGCTGGTGGAACGATCACCTCCGGTGCGCACCCCGCGGTTTATGTCACCGTCGCGGCTGGTGTCGTTGTCAACGCCGGCCTGATCACAGCCCCCCGCAACGCCATTTATTTCTTTGACGGCGGGAATGTTTCCAACCTCTCGACCGGCACCGTCTCTTTCGTCCGGGGGAACGGCGCGGCCACAATGGTGGACACGGCCGGCACGCTCGGCGGCGCGGCGCTCGGGGGGGGATTTGCGAACGTTTTGGAGGTCGAGCCCGGCGCCGTCTTCACCGGCAGCATTTCCGGCGGCAACGCGCCCGGCGCCACGGCGACGAGCACGCTGGAACTGGCACCCGGCGCCGGGACGCTTGCGAATGTCGGCGTGTCCGTATCGCAGTTCGGCGCGATCGCGTTCGAACCCGGCGCCGCCTGGCTGCTCTCCGGCACCACCTACGGGCTTGCCGGCGGAGAGACGATCACGGGGTTCGCCCCGGGCGATACGATCGAGATTGCCGGCACGGCCGAGACCTTTGCGGCGCTCGGCGGCGGCGCGCTGACGCTGTCCGGCGGCACGACGCTCGATCTGCCGGGCGTCGCCCATGCCGTCGTGGCCGACAGCGGCGGCAACACCTTCATCACCGCCTGTTTCGCCGAGGGCACGCGGATCGCGACGGCGCGGGGCCCCGTCGCCGTGGAAGCCCTGCGCGAGGGGGAGCGCGTGCTGACTGCCTCCGGCCGCCTTGCCCCCGTGCGGTGGATCGGTCACCGGCGCACCAGCCTCCGGCGGCACCCGAGGCCGCACGACGTGATGCCGGTACGCGTCCGTGCCGGCGCCTTCGGCCCGAGCCTGCCATGCCGCGACCTGGTTCTCTCACCCGACCATTCCGTCTTCGCCGAGAGCTGTCTCGTTCCGATCCGTTTTCTGATCAACGGCGTCTCCATCGTCCAGGAGAGCCAGGCTGCCGTCACCTACTGGCATGTGGAACTAGACCGGCACGACGTCATCCTCGCCGAGGGAATGCCGTGCGAATCCTACCTCGACACCGGCAACCGGGATGCGTTCGAGAACGCGGAGGGGCCCATGGAGTTGCACCCGGACTTCGCCCGCGCGGTCTGGGCGGCGCAAGGTTGCGCACCCATTCTCACCGACCCCGCCGATCCCACGCTGCGCGCGCTCCACACAAGGCTGCTCGCCAACCCGCCGGGCAGAGGGCGACGCCTTGCACACGGGGCCGCTTCGTAAACGCGGCACCGCGCCTGCGGCCCTCTGAACGTCCGGAGAGCGGCCAATCCCGGCATTCCGGTGATCGGGCGGGAGACCGCGGCGGGCAACTTGCGCTTCACCGCGACGCAACAGGCCGGGCGCCGGCGCGAGCGAGGCTGCCGCCGCCGTTCCTCGACGACCGCGCGGCGCCGGAGTATCCGGACGGCCGTGAGGGCGCGATGAACAGCGAGGGAGATACTTACATGCCGCAACATCTGGGGGTCGACGGCGACATCAACTTCGACCACATCGACGCCAACTCGGTGTGAGACCGCCGATGCTTGCGTACGTCTCCTGCGCGGCGGCGCGCGCCATCGCGGTGGTCGCGGTGGACACGGCGGGAATGGCGATGTCGCTCGTCGGGACGGTCGCGGTGCCGACGGCGCCGGGGGTGGCGGCGGACGCGGTGCCTGGCGGCAGCATCCCGCTCGCGCTCTCGCCGGACGGTCGCCACCTCTACGCCGCCGAGCGCAGCAACCCGTTCCTGCTCGCGAGCTACAGCCTTGCGGAGGGCGGCATGCCGCGCCTGGCGGCGACGGCGCCCCTGCCCGCCGGGATGGCCTATCTTTCCACCGACGCGGCGGGGCGGCGGATCTGGGCTGCCTCCTATCCGCAGTCGCTGGTCACCGAGGGCGATGTCGACGCGGACGGGCTGGTGCGCGCGGCGCCGCGGCGGACGCTGGCGACGCTGCCCAATGCGCACTGCGTGCTGCCAAACCCGAGTGGAACGCATCTCTATGCCACGAGCCTCGGGGGCGATGCGATCCTGTGCTGGCGGCTCTCGCCATCGGGGCTCGACGAGGCAGGCGAGGTCGTGACGAAGCTGCAACGAGGCGCCGGGCCGCGGCATCTCGTGTTCGGCGCCGGCGGCTCGCGGCTTTATCTGCTGAACGAGCTTGACGCGACGCTGGTTGTCTATTCGCGTGATGCGGCAAGTGGGCAGCTTGCGCATCGCCAGGCCCTCCCCTTCCCCGGCGCGCCGTCACCGGCGAAGTCGGCGGATCTGCACCTGCATCCGTCCGGCCGTTTCCTCTACGCGAGCGAGCGCGCGACGAGCCGCCTCGGCGTGTTCGCGGTGGACGCGGAGGGATTGCTGTCGCCGGTGGAGACGGTTCCCTGCGAGACGACGCCGCGCGGGTTCGCGATCACGCCGGGCGGGGAGGCGCTGCTGTGCGCGGGCATGGACGCGGACGCGCTCGGCCTTTACGCGATCGATGCCGCGAGCGGGCGGCTTTCCCGGCGGGCGACACTCACGGTTCCCGCGGGGCCGAATTGGATCGAGATTCCGTAGTTCAGGTCAGCTTTCCTGCATTATGAACTCGGGAAGACCTTGGGGCCTGCGCAGCGGTGCGGCGCGTGCGCTGCCCGGGGTGCGCGCGGAACGGCGAGGCGGTCGTGAGCAAAAATGGCTCGTGGGCGCGGCGGGAGAGCGGCGCATAGCCGGGGCCGTGCACGGCGCGCATGGCGGGCCGGCTTTGCTTTGCGGCGGGACTGTGGGAGGTTGCCTCCATCAGGACGACGGACCCTGTCCTGCGCAAAAAACCAAGAGGCTGTTCCGATGAAAAACCCCTTCGCCGGCACGATTCCCGCGCTGATGACCCCCTGCACCGCTGACCGCAAGCCGGACTTCGAGGCGCTGGTGCGCAAGGGCAAGGAACTGGTCCGGCTCGGCATGTCGGGCGTGGTCTATTGCGGCTCGATGGGCGACTGGCCGCTGCTCGCCGACGAGGAGCGGATGACCGGCGTCGAGAAGCTGACGGGCGCGGGCGTGCCGGTGATCGTCGGCACGGGGGCGCAGAACACGGGGCGCGCGGCGGCGCTGGCGGCGCACGCCAAGGCGCACGGCGCGGCGGGGCTGATGATCATCCCGCGGGTGCTGTCGCGCGGCTCCTCCGTGGCGGCACAGCGTGCTCATTTCGACGCGGTGCTGGCGGCGGGCGCGGGGCTGCCATCCGTCATCTACAACAGCCCCTATTACGGCTATGAGACGCGGGCGGACCTGTTCTTCGACATCCGCTCGCGCCATCCGCATCTCGTGGGGTTCAAGGAGTTCGGTGGCGCGCCGTCGCTGCGCTACGCGGCGGAACACATCACGGGGAAGGACAAGTCGCTGACGCTGGTGGTGGGCGTGGACACGCAGGTGTTCCACGGGTTCGTCAACTGCGGCGCGAAGGGCGCGATCACGGGCATCGGCAACGTGCTGCCGCGCGAGGTGCTGCACCTGGTGAGCCTGTGCGAGCGGGCGGCCACGGGCGACGTGGCGGCGCGGCGGCAGGCGCAGGAGCTGGACCAGGCGCTGCAGGCGCTGTCCTCGTTCGATGAGGGGGTCGATCTCGTGCTGTACTTCAAGTACCTGCTGACGCTGCGTGGGGAGAGCGACTACAAGTTGCACTTCAACGAGACGGACGCGCTGTCGGAGGCGCAGGCACAGTATGCCAAGGCGCAGCTTGCGCTGTTCGACACCTGGTACGCGGCGTGGACGAAGGAGACGGCGGCGCATCACGTCCGCGGCAAGGCCGCCTGAGCCCGATGCGCGTCATCGACTCGCATACCGAGGGAGAGCCGACCCGGCTGATCGTGGAAGGCGGCCCGGATCTCGGGTCCGGGCCGCTCAGTGAGCGGCGCCGGATTTTCGCCGAGCGGTTCGACGGGTTCCGCACCTTCGCGCTCAACGAGCCGCGCGGGTACGATGCCATCGTGGGCGCGCTGCTGTGCGCGCCGGTCGACCCTGCCTGCGCGGCCGGGGTGATCTTCTTCAACAATGTCGGCTATATCGGCATGTGCGGGCACGGCACGATCGGCACCGCCGTGACGCTCGCGCATATGGGGCGGCTGAAGCCGGGGGTGCACCGGTTCGAGACACCGGTGGGGAACGTCACGGTGGAGTTGCACGACCGCAATACCGCGACCGTCGCCAACGTGGCGAGTTATGTGCACCGGCGCGACGTGACGGTCGATGCGGGAGCGCTGGGCACGGTGCGCGGCGATGTCGCGTGGGGCGGCAACTGGTTCTTCCTGACGAATACCGCGCCGTGCCCGATCGAGGCGGGGAATATTCCGGAACTGACCCAGGGGGCGCAGGCGATCAAGCGGGCGCTGGTGAAGGAAGGCGTCACGGGGCGCGACGGGGCGGAGATCGACCATATCGAGATCTTCGGGCCTTCGCCCACGGGGGCGGATTCGCGGAACTTCGTGCTCTGCCCCGGGTCCGCCTATGACCGCTCGCCGTGCGGCACGGGGACGAGCGCCAAGCTCGCCTGCCTGGCGGCACATGGCGAGCTGGCGCCGGGAGTGGACTTCGTGCAGGAGAGCGTGATCGGCAGCCGCTTCACGGGGCGCTACCGGCAGGGCGAGGGCGGCGCGATCCTGCCCAGCATCACCGGGCGAGCCTGGGTGACGGCGGAAGCGACGTTGTTGCGCGACCCGACCGATCCGTTTCCGAACGGTATCGGCGGCGTTCCGTGACGGTGCCCCCTGCCCGCTCCGCCATCGTCCTGGGCGGCGGGATTGTCGGCCTGAGCATCGCCTCCGCGCTGCAGGAGCGTGGGGTGGCGGTGCGGGTGCTCGACGCGCCCGGGGAGCGGCCGCCGGCATCCTGGGGCAACGCTGGGCATGTCGCGACGGAGCAGTACGAGCCGCTGGCGTCCTGGCAGACAATCCGTTCGCTTCCGAGACGCCTGATGACATTCGGCGGGCCGGTGAGCCTGCCGCCCTCCGCGATCGGCGCGTGGATGCCGTTCGGGTGGCGGCTGCTGCGCGCGGCGGAGCCGGCGAACTTCAAGCGCGGATTGCAGGCGCTGCGCTCGCTCACGGTCGAGGCGATGCCGGCGTGGCGGCGGATGGCGGCGCGGATAGGGGCGGCGGATCTGCTGCGCGAGGGCGGGCATATCGTCACCTGGGAGAGTACCGCGGGGGCCCGGCGCGGGCGGGCGGCGCTGCGCGGCTTCGAGAGCCCGGCGGTGCGCTGGCGCGATCTCGACGCCGCCGACACGGCGCTGCTCACCGGCGCGCTGAAGCGACCACCGATCGACGGGGTGCGGTTCGAGGGCAGCGGCAGCGTCGCCGATCCCGGCGCGGTGCTGGAGGCGCTGCGCGGGGCGATCATGCGCGAGGGAGGGGCCATCGAGAGCCGCGCCGCGACGCTCGACGAGGCGAGGCGGATGGGCGCGGACGTGGTGGTGATCGCCGCCGGCGTGCGCTCCGCGGCGCTGATGCGCGAGGCCGGGTCGCCGGCGCCGCTGATCGCCGAGCGCGGCTATCACATCCAGTCCGAGGAGACGCGCTGGCCGGAGGTGCTGCCGCCGGTGGTGTTCGACGAGCGGGCTGTCGTTACGACACGATTTCGTTCCGGGCTGCGGGCGACGAGCTTCGTCGAGTTCTCGCGTGCGGACGCGCCGCCCGATGCACGCAAATGGGAGGTTCTGAAGCGGCATGCGGCGGAGCTGGGGCTGCCGTTCGACACGCCGCCGAAGACCTGGTTCGGGTCGCGGCCGACGCTGCCGGACTACCTGCCGGCGATCGGGCGCATCGGCAACGATCCGCGCGTGCTCTACGCCTTCGGCCACCAGCATCTCGGCCTGACGCTCGGGCCGATCACCGGCGAGATCGTGGCGGCCCTCGCCCGCGGGGACCTCGCACCGGTGGGAACGGCAGCGTTCGCGATCGAGCGGTTCGGCTGATCGGGCGGGAAATGCGGACGGGAGGGACGGCGTCATGAACATCACCTTCGACGGGCAATGCGTGCTCGTGGCGGGGGCGGCGCGCGGCATCGGGCACGGGATCGCGCGCGGGTTCGCGGCGGCGGGCGGCAAGGTGTTCGCGGCCGACCGGCTGCTCGCGGAGATGGCTGATCTGCCGGCGGCGACGCGGCAGGTGGATTTCCTCGACCGCGCGGCGCTGCGCGAGTGGGTGGCGGCGGCGACGGCGGCGGCGGCGCGCGCGCCGGATGTGCTGGTCTATGTCGCCGGCGGCGTGCTGGGGCAGCGCGCGAAGCCGATGGAGGAGGTGGAGGAAACCGAGTGGCGCGCGGTGCTCGATGCCAACCTCACCGGCGCGTTTCTCGCGTCGCAGGCGGTGGTGCCGGGGATGAAGGCGCGCGGCAGGGGACGTATCGTGTTCATTGCCAGCGGCGCCGGGTTGCGGACCTCACTCACGGGCATCCAGGCCTATGCCTCGGCCAAGGCGGGGGAGATCGGGCTGGCGCGGCAGCTCGGGCAGGAGCTGGGGCCGTTCGGGATCACGGTGAACGCGGTCGCACCCGGGTTCCAGCGCACCAGCCCCGATTACGAGCGGCAGTGGCAGTCCTATTCGCGCGAGCAGCAGGAGGGGCTGATCGAGCGCACCGCGCTGCGCCGGGCGGGCACGCCGGAGGACATCGCGCACGCGGCGATGTTTCTCGCCTCCGACTTCGCGGGGTTCATCACCGGGCAGACGCTCTCCGTCTCCGGCAGCCCGTAGGCGGCCGGAGGTTCCGGCGCGGCCCGCGCGGCGGCGCGCGGTCAGGCGGCGAGGCCGAAGCCGTAGGCGTCCATGCGCAGGACGCCATACTCGGTCGAGCGGTGCAGGCGGCGCGCCGCGCCCTCGCCACCGGCGCCCAGTGCGGTGAAGAGCGGCAGCAGGTGTTCCTCCGTGGGGTGCTCGTCCGCGGCGTGGGGCGCGAGGGCGCGGTAGGCGAGCAGCGCCTCGGTGTCGCTGCGGAGGATGGCGGCGTCCAGCCAGCCGCTGAAGGCGGTGACGTCCGGGCTTTCCGGCGCGTCAGGCGACTGGCCGCGGAAGCGCCGCAGGTCATGGGTGAAGCTGCCGGAGCCGAGGATGAGCACCTCCTGCTCGCGCAGCGGTGCCAGGGCCTGCCCGATGGCGAAGGCGTGGCGCGGGCCGAGGCGCGTCTGCACCGAGAGTTGCAGCGTCGGGATGTCCGCGTCGGGCCAGACGAGCAGCAGCGGCACCCAGGCGCCGTGGTCCAGCCCGCGCGTGGTGTCGATGCCGGCGGCGAAGCCGGCCGCGTGGAGGCGCTCCGCGATCTCTGACGCGAGCGTGGCGTCGCCGGGCGCGGGGTAGTGCAATGCGTAGAGGGGGCGCGGGAAGCCCAGGAAGTCGTGGATCGTTTCGTTCCGTTCCACGGCGTTGAGCATCGGCGCCGCAGTCTCCCAGTGCGCCGAGACCGCGAGGATGGCGCGGGGGCGTGGCAGGGTTGCGGCCAGGCCGGCGAGGAACTGCGCCGCCGGCGTCGGCTCGATCGCGAGCATCGGCGAGCCGTGGCTGACGAAGAGGGCGGGGAGGGTCATGCGCGGACGGCCCCGAATCGCGTCGGGCGAAGCGCGTAGGGGCCGTCGCCGACCAGCGCGAGCGCGATGAGCGCGATGGCCCAGAAGGCCGGGTATTCCCAGCCGCCACCCTTGGCGGTGAAGAAGAAG
>JAJYFW010000047.1 GCA_021785335.1 Pseudomonadota bacterium | reverse complement strand
CGCCAGCACCCCGTCCTCGATGCCGCGCGACAGCAGCGAATACTCGATCTGCAGGTCGACGACCGGGTGCACCGAAGCGGCCCGCCGTAACGTCTGCGAACCGACCTCGGAAAGCCCGACATGCCGTACCCAGCCCCGGCGCACCATGTCCGCGATCGCCCCCACCGTCTCCTCGATGGGCACGCGCGGGTCGAGCCGCGCCGGGCGGTAGATATCCACGTAGTCCACCCCCAGCCGCTGCAACGTATAGGCCAGGGAGTTCCTCACCGCCTCGGGCCGCGCGTCGAACCCCACCCAGCCGCCGCCGGCGTCGCGCATGGCGCCGAACTTCACGCTGAGCAGCACGCGCTCGCGCGGAATGGTCCGCAGCGCCTCGCCGATCAGCATCTCGTTGTGACCCATGCCATAGAAATCGCCGGTGTCGAGCAGCGTGACGCCCGCCTCCACCGCGGCATGGATCGTCGCCAGGCTCTCCGAGCGGTCCGCCGGCCCGTACATGCCGGACATCCCCATGCACCCGAGCCCGATTGCCGAGACCATCGGCCCCGCCGCACCCAACCGCCGCAGCTTCATCCCCGTCACTCCCGCGCCAGACGCGCCACGATAGGGTGCGCCGGCCCCACAGGGCTAGTTGGCCAGTGCCTTGATCCGCGCCAGCACCTCGCCCGGCCCAAGGGCGGCCATCGTCGCGTCGATCGGCGGGCTCGTCGTCCGCCCGGTCAGCGCCGCGCGCAGCGGCTGCGCCACGTCGCCGAGCTTCACGCCCTGCGCCTCGGCGAAACTCCGCAGCGCCGCATCCAGCGCGCCCCGGGAAAAATCGGTCTCCACCAGGACGCCGGCGAACTCCTGCAGCATCGCCCGGCTCTCACCCGTGAGCAGCGCCGCCGCCTTCGCCTCCATCGGACTGGCCGGCGCCGCCAGGAACCGCGCGCCCTCCACCAGCTCCAGCAGCGTCCGCGCCCGCTCCTTCAGCGCCGGCATGATCGCCAGCAGCTTCTCGCCATCGATCTCGGGCGCCCGCGCGCGCACCTCGGCCACCAGCCGCTCGTCCTCGGCGCGCCGCAGCCACACCCCGTTCACGTGCCCGAGCTTGGCGTAATCCATCCGGCTCGCCGCCCGCCCGACGCCATCGAGGTCGAACAGCGCGATCATTTCCTCCACGCTCAGAATCTCGGCATCCCCATGCCCCCAGCCGAGGCGCACGAGGTAGTTGAGCAGCGCCTCCGGCAGGTAGCCCTGGTCGCGGAACTCGAACACGCTGGTCGCCCCGTGCCGCTTTGAGAGCTTCGCCCCGTCCGCCCCATGGATCAGCGGCACATGCGCAAACGCCGGCCGCGACCAGCCCATGAGGTCATAGACCTGCGCCTGGCGGAACGTGTTGGTGAGGTGGTCGTCGCCGCGGATCACGTGCGTGATCTCCATGTCGTGGTCGTCCACCACCACCGCATGCAGATAGGTCGGCGTGCCGTCCGAGCGCAGGATGATCATGTCGTCGAGCTCGCTGTTCGCCACCTCGACGCGCCCCTGCACGAGGTCATCGACCACCGTCGAACCCTCGCGCGGCGCCTTCAGCCGTATCGCCGGCGCCACCCCGGGCGGCGCCCCGGAGGGGTCGCGGTCACGCCACGTCCCGTCGTAGCGCGGTGGTCTTCCCTCGGCGCGCGCCTTCTCGCGCATCGCCGTGAGTTCCTCCGGCGTGCACCAGCAGCGATACGCGTGCCCGGATTCCAGCAACTGCATCGCCACCTCCGCATGCCGCGCCTGGCGCGTGAGCTGGAACACCGGCGCCTGGTCGGGATGGATTCCGAGCCACGCCAGCCCCTCGATGATCGCCGCCACGTGCTCGGGCTTGGAACGCTCCCGGTCTGTGTCCTCGATGCGGATCAGGAACTCCCCGCCGTGGTGGCGCGCGAACAGCCAGTTGAACAACGCCGTGTGCGCGCTGCCGATGTGCAGCGTGCCGGTGGGGCTCGGGGCAAAGCGGGTACGGATCATGCCGCGCCGTCTAGACCATGATCGCGACCCCGCAAACCGCGCCCGGCGCCTGCCTCCCCCGCATCCCAAGCCGCGCATCCCGGGCCGCGCCTCCCTGGCGGCGCACGCGAGCGCCCGCGTAGCGTTGCGCCATGCGCACAAAGTTCGGCCACCGGCCCGTCCCCGGCCGGCTGCTCGACCGCCTGCTGGAGGCCGAGGCCGGACGCTTCAGCCTCTGGCTCGCCCCCGCGCTCGTCGCCGGCGTCGCGCTCTATTTCGGCCTGCCGTTCGAGCCGCCGCCCTGGGCCGGCCCCGCCGCCGCGCTCCCGCTGCTCGCCGCCGCCATCGCGCTCCGCCGCCGCCTCGCCGCCTACCCGTTCGCCCTCCTCGCCGCGGCCGCCATCGGCGTCGCCGCGGGTTCCCTCGCCACCTGGCGCGCCGCCCCGATGCCCGCGCTGCCGAGCCACCGCGCCGTCGCCATCCAGGCTCGCGTCGCGGAGGTGGAACTGCTGCCCCAGGGCCGCCGCCTCGTCCTCGCGCATCCGGCGCTCAATGGCGCCGCCCCGCTCGCGCGCGAGATCCGCGTCAAGATCCGCGGCACCGACGCGACGAAACTCACCGCGGGCAGCCGGGTGCGCCTGCGCGCCATCCTCTTCGCCCCCTCGCCGCCCGCCTGGCCCGGCGGCTGGGACCTGCAACGCGACGCCTACTTCAACAACCTCGCTGGCTACGGCTTCGCGATCGGCAGCATCTCGGTCCTCGGCACCGCGCCCGCCGGTCTCTTCGCCCGCCTGCGCACCGCCATCCGCGCGCGCGTCGCGGCCCGGGTTCCGGGCGTTCCGGGCGCCGTCGCCGCGACCCTGCTAACCGGTGCCGCGGTCGGCATCCCGCGGGCGGACCGCGCCGCCTTCGCCGCCTCCGGCCTCGCGCACCTGCTCGCCATCGCGGGGCTGCACATCGGCATCGTCATGGGCGTCGTCTTCATCGCCATGCGCCTTGCCCTCGCCGCCTCGGAGCACGCGAGCCTGTTCTGGCCCACCAAGGCCATCGCGGCGCTGGCCTCGCTCGCCGCCGGCGCCTTCTACATGGAACTCACCGGCGCCCACCTGCCGATCGAGCGCAGCTTCGCCATGGCGAGCCTCGTCGTCCTCGCCCTCCTCGCCGGCCGCCGCGCGCTGTCCATGCGCGGCCTGATGCTCGCCATGGCCGGCCTCGCGCTCATCGAGCCGGACGCCGTCCCTGGCGCCAGATTCCAGATGAGCTTCTCCGCGGTGCTCGCCCTCATCGCCGGCTACCGCGCGCTGGAGCCCTACCTCGCCCGCCTCGCCACCGACGCGCACTGGCGCCGGCGCCTGCTGCGCCACGTGCTGATGCTGTTCACCACCAGCCTGCTCGCCGGCTCCGCCTCCGCCCCCTACGCGGCCTGGCATTTCGGCCAGATGCAGATCTACTTCGTGGTGTCCAACCTGCTCGCGGTACCCATCACCGCCGCGTGGACGATGCCGCTCGGCCTGCTCGCGCTCGCCCTGATGCCGCTGCACCTTGCCCGCTTCGCGCTGGTGCCGATGGGCTGGGGCTGCGCCGCGACGCTCGCCATCGCGCGCTTCTTCGCCCGCCTCCCCGCCGCCTCGATCGCGGTGCCGCACGCGCCGGTCTGGGGCCTGCTGCTCACCTCGGCGGGCCTCGCCTGGCTCTGCCTCTGGCGCTCGCGCCTGCGCCTCGCCGGCATCCCCGCCATCGCGCTCGGCATTCTTTCGGCGTGGCTGGTCCGCCCGCCCAACCTGCTCGTGGCGCCCGACACCGTCGCCGTACACTATGGCGACAAGGTCCTCACCGCGACGATCCACGGCCGCCAAGCCTTCACGCTTGAGCAGTTCCGGCAGGCCCTGCCTTGGCCGCAATCCCCGCTGCCCTGCGCCGACGCCGCCTGCAAGCTCGCCGCCGGCGCCACGCTGCTGCGCGCGAAGGCGCCCTGCCCCAACGGCATCGTCATCGCCTTCGTCGCGACCTCATGCGGCACGCACGCCGCCGTCATCGACGCGACCGCGCTCGCCGACGGCGCCACCGCGATCTGGCTCGGCCCGCACCCAAGGCTGCTCACGGACCGCGAGGTGCGCGGCAACCGCCCCTGGGTCGTCCTGGGCCCCGCGCCGCGCCCAATAACCGCGTCGAGGTCGAGCCACGCCACGACGCGACCGACCGCGGCGCGCGCCGCGCCCGCCCTGCCGATGGCGCCGAGCGAATAGGCCTCAGTACCGGCGCAGCAGCGCCACCAGCCGTCCCTGCACCCGCACCCGGTCGGCGGGAAAGATGCGCGTCTCGTGGCGCGGGTTCGCGGGCTCCAACGCGATCGAGTTGCCGCGCCGGCGCAGCCGCTTCAGCGTCACTTCCTGCTCGTCGACCAGCGCCACCACGATCTGCCCGTTCTCCGCCGTCTGCCCCGCGCCGATGATTGCAACGTCGCCATCATGAATGCCGGCATCGATCATCGAATCACCAGCAACTTCAAGGGCGTAGTGCTCACCGCTGCCAAGCAGCGCGAGCGGAACCTCGATCGACGCCGAGGCATCGCGCAGCGCCTCGATCGGCGCCCCCGCGGCGATCCGGCCGTAGAGCGGCAAGGCGACCGCCGAGGCTGCGGGCGCGGACCGCGCACCGGCCAGCCGGGCCGAGAAATTGCCCTTGATCACATTGGGACTGAAGGACGCCGGGCCGGCGGATGCCGGGCCGGGGAATGGCGGACTGGCGGACGAGGGGCTCGCGGCCTGCGCCGCCGGCTCCGCCCTCGGCATGTCCTCCGCAAGCCGCACCACCTCCAACGCCCGCGCCCGGTGCCGGTGGCGCCGCAGGAACCCCCGCTCCTCCAGCGCCGAGATCAGCCGGTGGATGCCGGACTTGGAGCGCAGCGACAGCGCCTCCTTCATCTCCTCGAAGCTCGGCGACACCCCGGTCTGCCGCAAATGCCGATCGATGAAGACCAGCAACTCGTGCTGCTTGCGCGTGAGCATCGCCTCTCCCCGAGGTCACTGTCCGGACAGTGCCGGAACAAACCGGAAACTCCAGCGATGTTCTAGGTAAGTTCCCGTGAGCGGGTCAAGCGCCGCGAGGCCGCGCCGCCACCCCGATCGGCTCAGAGCCCGATCGCATCCAGCCGGATGATCCGCACCCGCTCCCCCGCCGAGGCCGGCGGCGCGTGCGGCGCCCGCAGGATCAGCGCGTCGGACTCCACCAGCAGCCGCAGCATCCCGGAATCCTGGCGCGAAAACGCAGTGGCGACCGGCACCCCGTCCGCCCCCTGCTCCAGCCTGGCCCGCAGGTGGTCGGCCCGATGGTCGTTCGCCGGCAGGTCCGCCCCGAGCACCGCCTCGCTCTCCGCCGGCCCTTCGCCCGGCAGCCCCTGCAGCCGCGACAGCGCCGGCAGCAGGAACAGCACCGCGCAGACCAGCGCCGAGACCGGGTTTCCCGGCAGCCCCAGCATCGGGATCGCGTCCAGCGCGCCGAACATCAGCGGCTTGCCCGGCCGCATCGCGATCTTCCAGAAATCCGTCCTGAGCCCCCGCCCGGCCAGTACCGGCTGCACCAGGTCGTGCGTGCCCACACTGGCACCCCCGGTCGTCACCAGCAGGTCGCAGGAGAGCCCCTCGACGGCCGCCAGCAGCGCCGCCTCGTTGTCCGCCGCCACCGGCAGCACCACCGGCTCGCCCCCGCCCGCGCGCACCAGCGCCGCCAGCGCATGCGCGTTGGAACTGACGATCCCGCCGGCGGGGATCGGCTCTCCCGGCAGCGCGATCTCGTCGCCGGTCGCGAGCAACGCCACGCGCGGGCGCCGGTGCACGCGGGCCCAGGGGTGGTTCCCCGCCGCCAGCAGCCCAACCGCCCGCGCGCCGATCCGCGTCCCCGCGGCCACCAGCACGTCGCCCGCGGCGAAATCCTGCCCGGCGCGGCGGATGTGCCGCCCCGCGACCACCGCCTCGCGCACCTCGAGCACGTCGTCTTCCTCGGCCGAATCCTCGACGATCAGGACCCCGTCCGCCCCCGCGGGGATCACGCTGCCGGTGAAGATGCGCACCGCCTGCCCCGGCCCCACCGTGCCGGGCCACGGATGCCCTGCCGGCGCCGACCCCACGATGGAAAGCCGCGCCCCCGGCGCCCCGTCGGCCGCGCGGAGGCAGAACCCGTCCATCGCCGAGACGTCGGCCGGCGGCTGCGTCAGCCGTGCGGCATGATCGGCCGCGGCCACGCGCCCCCACGCCTCGGCCAGCCCCACCATCTCGGGCGCCGTCGGGCGCATTGCCGCCACGATGCGCGCCCGCGCCTCCGCGACACTGATCATGGCGTCCCCCTCACGGCGCGCGAAACTCCCCGGAACGCCCGCCGGACTTCTCGCGCAGCCGCACCGCCTCGATCCGCATGCCCCGGTCCACCGCCTTCAGCATGTCGTAGATCGTGAGCGCCGCCACGGAGACCGCCGTCAGCGCCTCCATCTCGACACCTGTCGGCCCCGTCGTCGCCACCGTCGCCTCGATCTCCACGCAATCCGCGCCCACGCTGAAATCCAGCCCGACCGACGAGAGCGCCAGCGGATGGCACAGCGGGATCAGGTCCGACGTCTTCTTCGCCGCCATGATCCCCGCGATGCGCGCCACCCCGAGCACATCGCCCTTCGCCGCCGTCCCGCTCGCCACCAGCGCGGCGGTCCCGGCCTGCATCACCACGCGCCCCGCCGCCACGGCCACCCGGCGCGTCGGCGCCTTCTCGCCGACATCGACCATCCGCGCCTTGCCCGCGGCATCGAAATGCGTGAGCCCGCTCATCCGATCAGCGCCCGCACCGCGGCGCCCACGTCCGCCTGCCGCAACAGGCTTTCGCCCACCAGGAACGCGCTCACCCCCACCTCGCGGAACCGCGCGATGTCCGCCGCGTCGCGGATCCCGCTCTCGGCGACCACGAACCGGTCCGGCGGCACGTGCGGCGCCAGCGCAAGCCCGGTCGCGATATCCGTCTTCAGCGTCCGCAGGTCGCGGTTGTTGATGCCGATCAGCCGCGTGCGCAACCCCAGCGCCCGTTCAAGCTCCGCCGCGTCGTGCACCTCGGCCAGCACGTCCATCCCCAGCGCGAACGCCTCCGCCTCCAGCACCCGCGCCTCGGCGTCCGAGAGTGCCGCCATGATCAGCAGGATGCAGTCCGCCCCCATCGCCCGGCTCTCGCGCACCTGCCAAGCATCGAGCATGAAATCCTTGCGCAGGACCGGCAGCCTGGTCGCCGCCCGCGCCGTCTCCAGGTGCAGCGGGTCGCCCTGGAAGAACGGCGCGTCGGTCAGCACCGAAAGGCACGCCGCCCCCGCCGCCTCGTACTCGCGCGCGATCGCCGCGGGGTCGAATTTCTCCCGGATCAGCCCGCCGGAGGGCGAGGCCTTCTTGATCTCGGCGATCAGCCCCACGCCCTTCTCGGCCGCCCGGTCCATCAGCGCGCGGGCGAAGCCGCGCGGCCTGCTCGCCTGGCCGATGCGCGCGGCCAGCAGCCCGTCGTCGATCGTCCTGCGCCGCAGCGCCACGTCCGCGCGCGTGCGTTCGCAGATCCGCGCCAGCGTATCGCCCATGGCGGCGGCGCTCACGCCCGGCCCCTCAGGCATGCGTCTCGCGCCGCAACGCCTCCAGCACCGCCAGCGCCGCCCCGGAATCGATCGAGCGCGCCGCCATCGCGACACCCTCGCGGATATCGCCCGCCTTCCCCGCGACAATGAACGCCGCGCCGGCATTGAGCAGCACCGTGTCCCGGTACGGGCCGCTCGCTCCCCGCAGCAGCGCGAGCAGCGCGGCGGCATTGGTCTCCGCGTCCCCGCCATGGATCGCCGAGACCGGCGCCGCCGGCAGCCCGGCTTCCGCGGCGTCCAGCACGAACTCGCGGATCTCGCCCCGCGACAGCGCCACCACCTGGTTCGGTCCCGCAACGGTCAGCTCGTCGATCCCCATCCCGTGCACCAGCCAGGCATCGGTGGTGCCCAGCGCCGCCAGCGTCTCCGCCATCGGCCGCGACCAGGCGCCGTCGAACACGCCCGTGAGCTGCCGCTTCACCCGCGCCGGGTTCGCCATCGGCCCCAGCAGGTTGAAAATCGTCCGAGTCCCCAGTTCCACGCGCGGCCCCGCGGCGTGGCGCAGCGCCGCGTGATGGCGCGGCGCGAACAGAAACACGCACCCCACGGTGCGCAGGATATCCGCGAGCCGCTCGAGCTTCACATCCACGTTCACTCCCAGCGCCGCCAGCGCGTCCGCCGCCCCTGACTTGGACGACAGCGCCCGGTTGCCGTGCTTGGCGACCGGCACACCGCCGCCCGCAAGCACGAACGCCGCCGCGGTCGAGATATTGAGCGTCCCCGCCCCGTCGCCGCCCGTGCCGACGACGTCGATCGCCCCCTCCGGCGCCTCGACCGCCGTCATCCGCGCGCGCATCGCCCGCACCGCGCCGACCATCTCGGCCACGGTCTCGCCGCGCACGCGCATCGCCATCAGCATCCCCGCGATCTGCGCCGGCGTCGCCTCGCCGGCCATCACGGTGCCGAACGCCTCCTCCGCCTCCCCCTCGCAGAGCGTCTCGCCCAGCGCGAGCCGAGCCAGCACCGGCTTGAGGTTACCCGGCGATTTCGCGCTGCCGCTCATGCCGCGCGATCCAGTGTCGGCCGCGCGAGGCGCAGGAAATTCCCCAGCAGCGCATGCCCGTGCTCGCTCGCGATGCTCTCCGGGTGGAACTGCACCCCCCATACCGGCAGCGTCCGGTGCGCGAGCCCCATGATCAGCCCGTCCTCCACGCCGCCCTCGATCCAGGCCGTCACCTCCAGCACGTCCGGCAGGCTCGCCCGCTCCACCACCAGGCTGTGGTAGCGCGTCATCCGCACCGGGTCCGGCAGCCCCGCGAACACGTCGCTGCCGCGATGGCGGATCGCCGACAT
>JAJYFW010000046.1 GCA_021785335.1 Pseudomonadota bacterium | reverse complement strand
GACGTGGTCGGCGGCGACGTGGTGGAGGTGGCGCCGCAATACGACCCCAGCACCAACACCGCGCTCTTCGGCGCGCAGATGCTGTTCGAGATCTTCTCCGTCATGGTGCTGGGCCCGAACTTCAGGCGGCGCGGCTGAACCACCGTTCCGGCGCCGCAACCTAAAGCGGCGGCACCACGCCGTCCTCGCCGACACGCACGCGCAGCGCCGCGAGGCGGGCCGCCGATCGCCTCGCGTCGATGCTCACCGCCGCGCCCGGCTTCAGCAGTGTTGTGGTGCCGGGGTCGAGGCGCACGATCGGCGTGCCGGGCGGCACGTCGAGCACCTGCTCGCCGCCCTTGTAGGTCACGGTGAGGCTGGTCCCACTGGTGTGGGAAACCATGCCGACCGTGCCATTGGTCATGCTCTGGTGCGGCCTGGTGCCTTGCATCGGCCGGTGGCCCTCGCCGACACCCCGCAGGCCGGGCGGGAAGATGTGAACCTCGAGCGCCCGCAGATGCCCGTCCGCCTCCGGCAGCGCTGCGGCGCCGACATAGGTGCCGGGCCCGATATCCGCGAGTCCGGCCGGCGCGACGCCGACGATGCGTGCGCCCGCCGGCACGGCGACGCGCGTGGTGGCGCTACCCTGGTTCAGCGTCAGCACCCCGGCGGCGAAGCGCACCACCGTGCCGCGCAGATGCGTGACGGCGGCAAGGGCAGGAGGCGAAGCAAGCAGCAGGGAGAGGAGGAGCAGGCGGGCGAGCGGTCGGGGCATGCCGTTTTCTCCTTCAACTTTTTGCGTCGATCCTGGCGACATGGTGCGTCCGGCGACGAATCCCAGGTCCGGCGGGTTCGCAGGCGCGCGCGGCTTGGCTAGTCTCGCGCCATGTCGCAGGCCGCCTTCGTTTCCCCCTCATCGGCGCCCAACGCCCTGCCGCCCGGCAGCGTTCCGGTGCCCGCGGGCGAGGTGTTCGCCATCGCCTCGGAGTATTTCGAGGGCGGGCGACTCGATGCCGCGGAGCGCATGCTGCGCCACGTGCTCGCCGGCCAGCCGGACCAGCCGGAGGCGGTGCACCTGCTCGGCCTCATCGAGCACAAGCGCGGCCATGGCGAGGCGGCGGCGGCGCTGGTGGAGCGCGCGATCGCCGCCGGCGGCAGGCGGCCGGTGCACTACCGCAATCTCTCCGAGATCTACCGCCTGCTGGCGAAGCTCGACCCCGCCATCGCGGCGGCCCGCCGCGCCGTCTCGCTCGACCCCGCGGACGCGCTCGGGCTCTTCAACCTGGCCATGGTGCTCTACGACCGGCTGGAGGTGAAGGCGGCGATCTCGGCCGCCCGCGCCGCGCTGGAAATCAAGCCCAACCTGCCGCAGGCGCATATGAAGCTCGGCCAGTCCCTGCTGCTGCTCGGCCAGCTTGCCGAGGGCTGGGAGGAATACGAGTGGCGCTACCAGATCCCCGGCGCCGCGGCCCTGATGCCGAAGACCGACCGCCCGCAATGGGACGGGCGGGCGCTGGGCGCGGGCGAGCGGCTGCTGCTGATCGCCGACCAGGGCTACGGCGACGTTATCCAGTTCTCCCGATACATCCCCTGGGCGCAGGCGAGGGCACAGGAGGTGGTGCTGGCCTGCTCGAAGGAGCTGCTCTCCACGATCGACCGCATCGTGCCGGGACTGCCGACGTTCAACCGCTGGGAGGCCTGCCCGCCCTTCGTCGCCTACTGCCCGCTCTCCGGCCTGCCGCGGCTGGCGGGCACGCGGGTGGAGAACATCCCGGCGCCGATCCCCTACCTCAAGACGGACCCGGCGCTGGCGGCGGCGTGGCGGGAGAAGCTGGCGGCGCGCGTTGCCCCCGGGACGAGGCGGGTGGGCATCGCCTGGGCGGGGCGGCCCACGCACAACAACAACATCAATCGCACGATCCGGCTGGAGATGCTGGCGCCGGTCTTCGATGTCCCTGGCATCACGCTGATCTCCCTGCAAAAAGGCCCTGCGGTCGCGGAGCTCGAACCGTACCGGGGTGCCGCGCCGCTGCTCAACCTCGACCCCGAGATCAACAGCTTCGACGATACCGCTGCGATTGTTGAAAGCCTCGACCTGGTTCTTTGCGTGGACACGTCCCTCGGGCATCTCGCGGGCGCGCTAGGCCGGCCGGTCTGGGTGATGCTGCCGCACGCGCCGGACTGGCGCTGGCTGCTGGGGCGGCGGGACACGCCCTGGTACCCGACGATGCGCCTCTTCCGCTGCCCGGGGCCGAGGCGCTGGGACCTCTTGCTGCCGGACGTCGCCGCGGCGCTGCGCGACTGGGCGACGGCGTAGGAGGGCTTCTTGCCGTCCCCAGCGCGGCCGGGCCTCAGCCGGCGACCTGCTCCGCCACCGGCAGGCCGGCCCTGTCCGACGCCCGCACCACCGTGACCGCGCCGAGGTCGTCGCAGCCGGAAGGCAGCAGGAAGCGGAATCCGGCGCGCCCGACGCCAATGCCCGCGCGGTGCAGGTCCGTCCGGTAGCGGTTCGCGATGCTGCGCCCGACCGGCTTGTCCGCCACGAGAACCTCTATCTCGACCGGCACCAGCGGATTGGCCGTGTCCATGATCCAGCCCTCCAACACGCCATCCACCAGGCGCTCGACATGGCCGCGGATGGTACCGGCGGGCATCTCGTCCATGCCGCCGGCGAGGCGGTGGCGGATCGCCTCGAGCTGATACCCCTCGTCGACCTGCGGTGCTGCGGGCGGCGGCGGGTTTCCCGCCGTGCCGTGAGCCAGCGTGTATTCCGCGGCGTTGTCGAACAGCACGCGGCTGCCCTCGTCGCGGAAGGACTCGGTCGGCACCCCCTCTGCGAACAGGATGCCGTGCTCGTTCTCCAGCTCAACGTGATAGTAGGTCGCGTCTCCCGTGACCGGCGCGTGGAAGATGGTGCGGCCGTTGACCAGGGCGGCGGCGCGCACGAGCACGCCGTCGATCAGCATCGCGTGCTCCGGCGAGACGCGCAGGTCGCGCCGCGGCAGGCCGGGGCCCAGCGCGCCGCGGCGGATCTCCACGGGCCGCAGCCAGGGCTCCGCGCGGAGCATGTCCGCCTCATAGCTGCGCCTGCCGATCCATGCCACGCGGCGTTCGCCGTCACGCGTGCTCACCACGTCGCCGGCCGCCAGCCTCTCGACCGCCCGGTCGCCGTCCGGCGTCGCGATGCGCGTCCCGGCGGCGAAGCAGGCCATCTTGTACAGCTCCGTGAAGGTCGCGGTGGCGCCGCCTTCCGTCGCCGAGAGCTGGATCGCGAACGTGTCGCGACCTGTGTTGTCGACGATGTACGCGGCGTCCAGAAACGACGTCGCGGCCGCGGCGCTGCCGACGAAGCTGATCGCGCTGGCGCCGGTGCCAAAGACAGCCGACGTACCGTTCGCGAACAGTGTCTCGTGGTTTATGGACGTGCTGGCGCCGGAGCCGGTCAGCAGGGTCAGGACGATCGTGACGCTCGAACTCGCCGCGCCCGCCGCCGTCGCGCTCACCGAGGCAAAGTTGATCGAGGTCGTGCCGAAGGCATAGATGTAGTCCTGGGTGCCAACGCCGAGGCGGGTCAGGGTGTAACTGGTGGTGCCGTGGACCTTACGGGCGCGGCCGTAGGGCAGGTTCGTGATCTCGTCCCCGCCGAACGTCAGGGTCGTCGTGGCCATCGTAAATACCCCTTAGGCGTTGCTATATCCCGTGGAAGCCCGCAGACCCGCCAAAATGGCCTGGTTGCTTCGGCACGACGCACGGCTGCATAAAAATGCGCGCAGTCCCAGGCAGATAGACGGGCGCGTTTATTCCATCCGGCTGCCGCGCCGGTCAACGTCGATCAGGGTCCGACGGCCAGGAGCGCCGCCTCGCGGGCCCTCACTTCTGGCGGGCGCGCTTGTGGACCAGGAACCCGGCGATCGCGTCGCGCATCGCCTCCGGCTCGTCGGCGCGGATCGAGTGGCTGCTGTCCTCGAAAACACGCAGATCGGAACCCGGAATGAGACGAGCGATCTCATCGGAGAACTCAGGTGGGCAGATCCAGTCGTGCCGTCCGGCCAGGATCAGCGTCGGCGCCGTGATGCGCTTGAGTTCCGGCCGCAGGTCGAAGCTGCGCAGGAACCCGCCGGGCCCGAAGGCGAGGTTGAGCGGCACCGGCGAGACCGTGCCGCGGCCACGTGTCGCCGCGGCGGCCGCGGCGTCGAATTTGCGCGAATAGGCCGGGCCCATCGCGTCGTAATACTCGCGTAGCTGCGCCTCGTTCTCGAACTCGCCGGCCCAGAGGCGCTTGCAAACCCGTTTCTGCGCCGCGTTGCCGTGCTTCGCGACCCAGGCCTGCGCCTTCTCGACGAAGCCGCCATGCGACGCGGTGACGATCAGCACCAGGTGCGAAACCGAATCCGGGTAGCGCGCCGCATGCGCCATCGCCACCATGCCGCCGTAGGAGGTGCCGATGGAGACGATCGGGCCTAGCCCCAGATGCTGGCGCAGCGCCTCCATGTCCTCGACGTTCTCGTCGAGGTTGTAGAGTCCGGGGTCGCCCTGGCCGGACCGCCCCTGGCCGCGATGGTCGAAGTAGACCAGCTGCATCCGGTCCGAGAGCGGCGTGAAGGCCGGCTTGAACCCGGTATGGTCGCCGCCCGGCCCGCCGTGGATCAGGAACGCCGCCGGCTTCTCGCGCATGCGCGCGCCGTCCGGCACAAGCCCCGCGCCCTCGATGTCGAAATAGATCGTGGTCCCGCGGATGGCTGCCAGCATTGTCCTGCTCCCGTGTTGCGGCGGGAATCTAGCAGGCCGGAGGTGCAGCGCGAGGCCCGCCTGGCGCGTTATGGAAAGTTTCGCACGCGCGCCGCGCCGGTGGCCAATCTTGCGGCGCGCGTTCTCCTGTCGCGCGATCGCTGCGACCTGGGCGTGCCTCCGCCACGGGTTCTGGACGCCGCCGCACGCAGGCGCCATCGTGCCCGGCGGGAGGGTGCATGGACTTCGAGCTGAACGAGACGCAACGCGCCTTGCGCGACACGGCGCGGGAGTTCGCGCAGGGCGAGTGGGCACCGCACGCCGCCGCCTGGGATGCGGGCAGCGTGTTCCCCGCGGATGCCCTGCGCGCCGCCTGCGGCCTCGGCTTCGGCGCGATGGTGGTGCCAGAGGGGCAGGGCGGCAGCGGGCTTTCCCGGCTGGAAGCGGCGATCGTGTTCGAGGAACTGGCGGCGGCCGATCCATCCACGACCGGGTTCCTGACCATCCACAACATGGTCGCCTGGATGATCGCCCGGTATGCCGACACGGCGCAGCGGGCGCGCTGGCTGCCGGGAATCGTCTCGGGCGAGACCTTCGTCTCCTACTGCCTCACGGAGCCGGGCGCCGGCTCGGATGCCGCTTCGCTCGCCACGCGCGCCGTCGCGCAGGGCAACGCCAGCTACAGCCTCACCGGTCAGAAGGCGTTCATCTCCGGCGGCGGGGCGACGGACCTCTACCTGGTGATGGCGCGCACCGGTGGCGCCGGGGCCAGCGGGATTTCCTGCATCGCGGTGCCGCGCGGCGCCGCTGGGCTATCCTTCGGCAAGCCCGAGAAGAAGCTGGGCTGGAACAGCCAGCCCACCGCCATCGTCAATTTCGATGGCGTGGTGGTGCCGGCGGAGAACCGCGTGGGAGAGGAAGGGCAGGGGTTCCGCATCGCGATGTCGGCGCTGGACGGCGGGCGCATCAACATCGCCGCCTGTTCGCTGGGCGGCGCGCGAGCCTGCCTCGACCTGGCGCTCGCGCACGTGAAGGAGCGCCGCGCCTTCGGCCGCCCGATTGCCGATTTCCAGGCGCTGCAGTTCAAGCTTGCGGACATGGCGACGGAGCTGGAGGCGGCGCGGCTGATGGTGCACCGCGCGGCGGCGGCGCTCGATGCCGGCTCGCCCGAGGCCACGCAGCGCTCCGCCATGGCGAAACGATACGCCACCGACACGTGCTGGCACATCTGCGACGAGGCGCTGCAGCTGCACGGCGGCTATGGCTACATCAAGGACTACCAGGTGGAGCGGTACCTGCGCGACCTGCGCGTGCACCGCATCCTCGAGGGTACCAACGAGATCATGCGCGTGATCATCGCGCGCAAGCTGCTGGAAACGGCCTGACGCAAGGGCCTGAAGGGAGGACAGGATGCGCATCCAGTTCATCGGGCTCGGCAACATGGGGCTGCCCATGGCGGGCAACCTGCGCAAGGCGGGCCATCAGGTCACGGGACTGGACACGGCGCCCCGGGCGCGTGACGCGTTCATCGCCCAGGGCGGGCACATCGCGGCGAGCCTCGCGGAGGGCGCTGGCGGCGCCGAGGCCGTGATCACCATGCTGCCCGCGGGCGAGCACGTGCGCGCCGTCTATCTCGGCGAGCACGGGCTGCTGCGCAGCGCCGCCCCGGGCACGCTGCTGATCGATTCCTCGACCATCGACATCGCGACGGCGCGCGACGTGGCGGCGGCGGCGGCGAAGGCGGGACACGAGATGCTCGACGCGCCGGTCTCCGGCGGCACCACGGGCGCGGAGGCGGCAACCCTCACCTTCATGGTCGGGGGCAGCGAGACCGGCTTCGCGCGTGCCAGGCCGATTCTCGCGGCGATGGGCAGGAACATCGTCCACGCCGGCCCATCCGGCGCCGGGCAGGCCGCGAAGATGTGCAACAACATGATCCTCGGCATTTCCATGCTTGGCGTGTGCGAGGCCTTCGTGCTTGCCGACCGCATCGGGCTCGACCGGCAGAAATTGTTCGACATCGCATCGAATTCCTCAGGTTCCTGCTGGTCGCTGCTGAAGAACTGTCCGGTGCCCGGGCCGGTCCCCAATGTCCCCGCGACGCGCGACTACCAACCCGGCTTCGCCGCGACGCTGATGCTGAAGGACCTCAAACTTTCGCAACTCGCGGCGGAGACCGCCGGCGCCGCGACCCCGCTGGGGGCGCACGCCACGCGTGTCTACGAGGCGCTCGCAGCCACCGGCCTCGCGGACAAGGATTTCTCCGTGGCCTTCCGCTACCTCGACGCGCTGCTGCGCGACAAGGCACCTTCCTGAGGGCGGCGGCATGAGCGGCACCGAGACCTTCCTCGCGGCGCGCGACCTGCTGTTGCGCCACCGCACCGACTATGATGCCGCGCGCCGCGACTTCCGCTGGCCCGAGCTGCCGGAGTTCAACTGGGCGCTGGACTGGTTCGACGCCCACCTTGCCGTCGGCAACCGCGGCGACAGGCCGGCGCTGGTGATCACCGGGGAGGGAGCGACGACACGGAGCTTCCGCGAGCTTGCCGAGCGTTCCAACCGCGTCGCCAACGGGCTCGCGCGGCTTGGACTGGGCCATGGCGACCGCATCATGCTGATGCTCGGCAATATCGCGCCGCTGTGGGAGACGATGCTGGCGGCGATGAAGCTCGGCGCGGTCATCGTGCCCGCGACGACGTTGCTCACCGAGGCTGATCTGCGCGAGCGGGTGGCGCGTGCGCATGTGAAGGCCGTGGTCTGCGCCGACCCCGCCCGCCTCGCCGCGGCGCCGGAGGGCGCCATCCGCATCGGCGTGAACAACGCCGGCGGCACGCCGTACGAGAGTTTGCTCGAAGCATCGGCGGATTTCGTGCCGCCTCGCCGCGCCGTGGCCACGGACCCGATGCTGCTCTATTTCACCTCCGGCACGACCTCGCGACCGAAGCTCGTGCTGCACACACACCGCTCCTACCCGGTGGGCCACCTCACCACGATGTACTGGCTAGGGCTGCAACCCGGCGACCTGCACCTCAACGTCTCGTCGCCTGGTTGGGCCAAGCACGCCTGGTGCTGCTTCTTCGCGCCGTGGAACGCGGGGGCCGCGATCTTCATCGCCAACCAGCCGCGCTTCAACGCCCGCGACCTGCTGGAACGCATGTCCGCGGCCGGCGTGACGACCTTCGCCGCTCCGCCCACGGTCTGGCGCATGCTGATCCAGGAAGACCTCGCACCCTACAAGGGGGCGCTGCGCGAACTCTGCGGTGCCGGCGAGCCGCTCAACCCCGAGGTGATCGAGCAGGTGCAGCGTGCGTGGGGCCTCACCATCCGCGACGGCTATGGCCAGACCGAAACGACCTGCCAGGTGGGCAACTCCCCTGGGCAGAAGCTGAAGCCCGGATCCATGGGCCGGCCGATGCCCGGCTACCACTTCCGCATCGTTGACGCGGAGGACCACGAGGCGGAGGAAGGCGCGCTCTGCATCCCGCTCGACAATCGGCCCGCTTCGCTCATGGTCGGCTACCAGGACGACGCCGGCAGGATCGAGGTGCTGCAGGGCGACATCTACCGCACCGGCGACGTGGTGAACCGCGACGCGGATGGCTACATCACCTATGTCGGCCGCGCCGATGACGTGTTCAAGGCCTCCGACTACCGCATCTCACCTTTCGAGCTGGAGAGCGTGCTGATCGAGCACCCGGCGGTGGCGGAGGCCGCGGTGGTTCCAGCACCGGACACGATGCGGCTCGCCGTGCCCAAGGCCTATATCGCGCTCATTGCCGGCCACGCCCCGGACGCGGCGACCGCCGCCTCCATCTTCGAGCACTGCCGCGCCCGCCTCGCGCCCTACAAGCGCGTCCGTCGGATCGAGTTCTTCGCGCTGCCGAAGACCATCTCGGGAAAGATCCGCCGTGTCGAGCTGCGCCAGCGTGAAGAGGCATTGGCCAGAAACGGCGAGACGGCGCCGGGCGAATTCCGCGAAGGGACATGACATAGGAATGACGGCGAATACGGACTATGGCCTCGACTTCGCACTCGGCGAGGAGATCGACATGCTGCGCGATACGGTCCGGCGCTTCGCCGGGGCCGAGATCGCGCCGCGCGCCGCCGCGATCGACCGCGACAACGACTTCCCCGCTGATCTCTGGCGCAAGATGGGCGAGCTCGGCGTGCTCGGCCTCACCGTGGAGGAGGAGTTCGGCGGCGCCGGCATGACCTATCTCGCTCATTGCGTCGCGATGGAGGAGATAAGCC
>JAJYFW010000045.1 GCA_021785335.1 Pseudomonadota bacterium | reverse complement strand
CTTCGCGAACAAGCCGAAGCCGGAACCCGCGAAATGCTCCGTGACATCCGTGATCGTAAGCGGGTTGCGCAGATCCGGCTTGTCGGAGCCATAGGTCAGCAGCGCCTGCGCATACGGAATGCGCGGGAACCGCCCCTGCGTCACCGCCCGGCCGTTGGCGAACTCCTCGAACACGCCCGCGATCACGGGTTCGATCGTTTCGAACACGTCCTCCTGCGTCACGAAGCTCATTTCGAAGTCGAGCTGGTAGAACTCGCCCGGCGAACGGTCCGCCCGGCTCGCCTCGTCGCGGAAGCAGGGCGCGATCTGGAAATAGCGGTCGAAGCCCGCGACCATCGCGAGCTGCTTGAACTGCTGCGGCGCCTGCGGCAGCGCATAGAACTTGCCCGGATGCAGCCGCGCCGGCACCAGGAAGTCGCGCGCGCCCTCCGGCGAGGAGGCCGTCAGGATCGGCGTCTGGAACTCGGTGAACCCGGCCTCGATCATCCGCCGGCGGATCGAGGCGATCACCTGCGCGCGCAGCATGATGTTGCGGTGCACCCGCTCGCGGCGCAGGTCGATGAAGCGGTACTTGAGGCGGATCTCGTCCGGGAAGCGCTCCTCACCCGCCACCTGCATCGGCAGCACCTCGGCGGCGGATTGTACCTCGAGTGCCTCGGCGCGCAGTTCCACCTCGCCGGTGGGCAGTTTCGGGTTCACCGTGCCCTCGGCGCGCGCCACCACGGTGCCGGTGACCGTGACCACGCTCTCCGCGCGCACCTGCTCGGCGGCGGCAAACGCGGGCGTGCCGGCGGCAAACACGCATTGCGTGATGCCGTAATGGTCGCGCAGGTCGATGAACAGCAGACCGCCGTGGTCGCGCCTGGCATGCACCCAGCCGGAGAGCCGGGCCGGCTTGCCGGCGTCGGACGCGCGCAGCGCGGCGCAGGTATGGGTGCGATAGGCGTGCATGGCTGGTTCTCGGCTGGTTCTGGGCTGAAACGGCGGCAAACAAGCCGCCGCCCCCCCGACTGTCAAGGCGAAGGGTGTCAACCTTATGGGGCACGGTGTAGGGAGTGGCCATGCCCAGGCAAGATCGCCCTACGTTTCCAGCCCCCGTTCTCGTCACCGACACCGCCAGCCTCGCCGCCCTCTGCGAACGCCTCGGCCGCGAAACTGTGGTCACGGTGGACACGGAGTTCATGCGCGAGCGGACCTACTGGCCGGAGCTGTGCGTGGTGCAGCTCGGCGGAGCCGCCGAGACCGCGGTGGTGGACGCGCTGGCGCCAGGCCTCGACCTTGCGCCGCTCGGCGAGCTGCTGGCCAATCCCGCCGTCACCAAGGTGTTCCACGCCGCCCGGCAGGACGTGGAGATCTTCGTGCTCAAGTTCGGGGCCGTGCCGACGCCGCTGGTCGACACCCAGGTCGCCGCCATGGTGGCGGGCTTCGGCGACCAGGTCGGCTACGACACGCTCGTCGCCTCGCTCACCGGCGGGCATATCGACAAGTCCCACCGCTTCAGCGACTGGTCCGCCCGCCCGCTCTCCCAGGCGCAGATCGCCTATGCCGCGGCGGACGTGACGCATCTTCGCCTCGTCTACGAGAAGCTGACGGCGCGCCTGTCGCGCGACGGGCGGCTCGACTGGGTGGCCGAGGAAATGGCCACCCTCACCGATCCCGCGACCTACCGCGTCGACCCGGAACGGATGTGGGAACGGCTGCGCGCGCGCAGCAACAACCGGCGGATGCTGGGCATGCTCCGCGCCATCGCCGCCTGGCGCGAGCGGGAGGCGCAGCGCGCCAATATCCCGCGCGGGCGCATGCTCAAGGACGAATCCCTGCTGGAGCTCGCGGCCACCGCGCCCACCGACGCCATCGGCCTCGCCCGCGTGCGCGGCATCTCCAAGGGCTTCGCGGAAGGCAAGCAGGGCACCTCGCTCCTCGCCGCGATGGAGGAGGCGCGCGCCCTGCCGGAAAGCGAACTGCCCAGCCCGCCCGCCGACAAGCACGGCCCGCGCCCCTCGCCGGCGCTCGTCGCCCTGCTCAAGGTTCTGCTCGCGGCGAGCTGTGAGGCGCATGACGTGGCGCCGCGCCTCGTCGCCTCCTCCGAGGATCTCGACCGCATCGCCGTGGGCGAGGCGGATGTCCCGGCACTCGCAGGCTGGCGCCAGCGACTGTTCGGCGAACAGGCCCTGGCGCTGCGCGACGGCAAACTCGCGCTCGGCGTCGCGGGCAAGCGCATCAAGACGATACCGCTCTGACCGGGCGTCGCCTTCCGCTCAGTAGATCGCCGGGACGAATTTCTGCTTGCTGAATTTCGGCCGCCTGTAGCCGTGGTCGCTCTGCCGCGGCGGCAGGTCGATCTCCACCGGCACCATGTCGTGGTAAGGCACCTGGCCCAGGAGGTGCGCGATGCAGTTGAGCCGCGCCTTCTTCTTGTCGTCGGCGGCCACCACGTTCCACGGACTGATCCTGGTGTCGGTGGCCGCGAACATCGCGTCCTTGGCGCGGGAATAATCCACCCAGCGCCGCCGCGCCTCGAGGTCCATCGCCGAGAGCTTCCAGCGCTTGACCGGGTTGCGCATGCGCGCCTGGAACCGGCGCTCCTGCTCCTCGTCGCTCACCGAGAACCAGTATTTCACCAGCACCATGCCGGAACGGATCAGCATGTCCTCGAACTGCGGGCAGGAGTGCAGGAAGTCATCGTATTCCTCCTGTGTGCAGAACCCCATCACGTGCTCCACGCCGGCGCGGTTGTACCAGGAGCGGTCGAACAGCACGATCTCGCCCGCCGCCGGCAGGTGCGTCACGTAGCGCTGGAAAAACCACTGGCTGCGCTCGCGCTCGGTCGGCGTGCCCAGCGCGACGATGCGGCAGTAGCGTGGGTTCAGGCTCTGCGCGATGCGCGTGATCACGCCGCCCTTACCCGCCGCGTCGCGCCCCTCGAACAGCACGCAGACGCGCAGCCCCTTCCGCCGCACCCATTCCTGCAGCTTGAGCAGCTCGAACTGCAGCTTCGCCAGTTCCTCGACGTAGCGGTAGTTCTTCGGCGGCTTGCCGACATGGGAGCGCCTGCCCAGCTCCCAGTACTGCTCGATGTTCGTCGTCTCGACGACGTGCTCGACCAGTTCGCCGCCGTTGGCCGCGCCCCCGTTGCCCGGGGTGCCGCCGCCCGCGCCGGCGCTCTCGTCCTTGCCGTTCTTGCGGGCCTTGACGTCCTTCTTGCCCATCCCACGCCTCCGGGTTCGCCGGAAGCGTAGCATCGGGCCCGGTCAGCGCCAGAGGCAGCGCCAGGGCCGGCGCCACGCGCCGCGCCTCAGGCCGCAAGCTCCGTCGTCGCGTCGAGCCCCAGTGCCTCGGCAAGCCGGTCGAGCCGGCGCGTGACGCTCTCGCCCGCGAACACGCCGCTGCCCTCGGCGAGCCGCAGCGTCAGCGTGGCGCCGACCTCGAGCGCCGTGCCGGCGAGCAGCGCCGTGGTGCCGGCCGAGAGCGTGTAGGCGAGCCGCAGCGCCACGCCCAGGATCGTGGCGCGGCGCAGCGCATCCGGGCTGAGCAGCCCGCGCGCAAGGCCGAGGAAGGGCGCGTCCGGCTCCGCCTCGTAGCGCAGCGCCAGCGTGGTCGCGAGGAAGGCGCGGGCATGGTGGTCGAGCGCGATCCCCGGCTGGCGCAGGATGCGCAGATAGGCCTGCTCGGCGCGGTATTCCGGGTGGTCGTGGCTGCCGATGTCGCTCATCCAGCAGGCGGCGGTGCGCAGCCGCCGCTGCTCCGCCGTCTCGGCGGGGAAGAGCGGCGCGGTCCAGGCCGCCAGCGCCGGCGGCAGCTCGGGGTCACGGCCGAGCCGTGCGGCGTATTCGCGCCCGGCGGAAAGCAGCGGATCCTCCCGGCGGACCGCCTCCGGCACCTGCGCCATGAACCAGCCCTCGCGCAGCCCGTTGGCGGAGAACACCACGCGCCGCGCCCCGGTCGCGCGCAGCAGCCGGCGCAGCACGATCGCGGCATAGGGCAGGTCGTCGATGCGCCGCCGCGGCGCGCCGACCATGCGCTCCAGCGCCCGCCGCCCCGCGCCCGCGATCACACCGGCGAGATCGCGCGCCTCGTCCCGCCCGATCGTGTAGTGGTGCACCATGTTGAGCGGATAGCGGGTCTGCGCGATGTGGATGCGCGCCAGCGCCCGCCAGGCGCCGCCCACGACATAAAGGTCGCGGCCCGCGCCCTCGGCAAGCCAGGGCACCGTCGCCAGATCCGCCTCGGCCAGCGCGCGCGCGCGCGCCGCATCCTCGCCCGCGCGCTCCGCCAGCCGGATGACGCCGATGGGCAGCGTCGCCGCGGCACCGCTCGTTCCGGCATCAAGCCGCACCAGTTCCAGCGAACCGCCGCCGATATCGGCGAGGATGCCGTCGGCGCTGGGAATGCCGCACAGCACGCCCTCGGCGGAGAGCGCCGCCTCCTCCGCGCCGGAGAGCACGCGGATCGTCGCATCCGGCATGCGCGCGGCCAATGCGGCCACGAAGTCCGGCCCGTTCCTCGCGTCGCGCACGGCCGAGGTCGCCAGCACGTCGAACGGCGACGCCCCCATCGCCTCGGCGATCGCGCGATAGCGGTTCATCACCGTAAGCGCCTGCGCCACCGCCGCCGCGTTGAGCCGCCCCGTGGTGCTGACGCCGCGGCCGAGCCGCAGCACCGCCTTCTCGTTGAAGATCGCGATCGGGTTGCGCCCCAGCCCCTCGAACACGACGAGACGGACGGAGTTGGAACCGAGATCCACCACGGCCGAACGCGGCAGCCGGCCGGCGGGAAGCGGCGTGTCGGAGAACAGCGGCAAGAGCGACCTCAGTCCTCGCTCACCCGGTCCGGCCGGCGCCCGGCATGCGGCGCCATCGCGTCGCCGCGCAGCGCGGAGCCGCGGCCGGACAGCGAGGGGTTGGTCATGAAATGCTCATGGGCGGAGAAGCGCTTCTTGCCACCCGCGGCCACCCGCCGCCATACCCCGTCCGCGCCGAGCTCCCATGACTGCGCGGTATCGCGCAGGTTGGTCACCATGATCTGGTCCAGCACCTGGGCGTGCACCGTGGGATTATGGATCGGCACCAGTGTCTCCACCCGCCACTCCATGTTGCGCGCCATCCAGTCGGCCGAGGAGATGAACACGAGCGCCTGGCGCGAGGGCAGCGCCGCGCCGTTGCCGAAGACGCAGATGCGCGCGTGCTCCAGGAAGCGCCCGACGATGGATTTGACGTGGATGTTCTCGGAGAGGCCGGGAACGCCCGGACGCAGGCAGCAGATGCCGCGGATCACCGCCTCGACCTTCACGCCCGCGCGGGACGCGGCGTAGAGCCGGTCGATCAGCGCCTCGTCCACCAGCGCGTTGAGCTTGATCCAGATCGCGGCGGGCTGGCCCGCGCGCGCGAACTCGATCTCCCGGTCGATCAGGTCCACCAGGGTCGAGCGGGTGGTGAGCGGCGAGAACGCCAGCGCCTCCATGCGCTCCGGCCGCGCGTAGCCGGTCATGTAGTTGAACAGCCGCGCCGAATCACGCGTGAGCTCCGGCTCGCAGGTGAAGAAGCTGAGGTCGGTGTAGGTCCGCGCGGTGATCGGGTGGTAGTTGCCGGTGCCGAAATGCGCGTAGGAGCGCAGGGTGCCGCCCTCGCGGCGCACCACCAGCGACAGCTTCGCGTGTGTCTTGAGCCCGGTGAAGCCGAACACGACCTGCACGCCGGCGGCCTCGAGCTCGCGCGCAAGGCGGATGTTCGCCTCCTCGTCGAAACGCGCGCGCAACTCCACCATGGCGGTAACGGTCTTGCCGGACTCCGCCGCCTCGATCAGCGCCTTGACGATCGGGCTGTCGCGGCTGGTCCGGTAGAGCGTCTGCTTCACCGCAACGACCGCGGGGTCACGCGCCGCCTGGCGGAGGAACTGCACCACCACGTCAAAGCTCTCGAACGGGTGATGAACGACGATGTCCTTGGCGCGGATCGCGGCGAAGCAGTCGCCGCCGAAGTCGCGGATGCGCTCGGGGAAGCGCGGCGTGTAGGGCGCGAACAGGAGGTCCGGCCGGTCGTCGACGATCATCTGCCTGAGGTCGACGAGGCCGAGCAGCCCCTCGGTCACGTGCGTCTGGCTGGGAACGGCGCCGAGCGCGTCCATGACCAGCTCGCGCAGCCCCTGCGGCATCGCGGCGTCGAGCGTGAGATGGATCGCGACCCCGCGGCGGCGGCGCTTGAGCGCCGTCTCGTAGGAGCGGACGAGATCCTCCGCCTCCTCCTCGAACTCCACGTCGCTGTCCCGGATCAGGCGGAACAGCCCCTCGCCCACCACCGTCGCGGCGGGGAACAGGCGCGGCAGCGAGAGCGAGATCAGGTGCTCGAGCAGCACGAAGCGGATGCCGTCTCCGTCGCGCGCGGGCAGGCGGATGAAGCGCTCGATCTGCGCCGGGATGGGGATGAGGGCGGGCGTCGGCGCCGGGTCGCCCTCGCGCACCAGCAGCAGCGCCATCACCAGGCCGAGATTGGGCACGAACGGGAACGGGTGCGCCGGATCGACGGCGAGCGGCGTCAGCACCGGAAACACCCGCTCCATGAACCAGGCATCCAGCCAGGCGCGGTCCTCGCCGTCGAGCTCCGCGGGATCGACGACGCGGATGCCGGCCGTCGCAAGTTCCGCGCGCAGCTCCGCCCAGGCGCGAAGCTGGTCGGCCACCAGTTCGCCGATGCGCGCATCGACCGCCGCGAGTTGCTGCGATGGCGTCAGCCCGTCCGGCGAGAGCGCCGCGACCCCCGCCTTCGCCTGCCCGACCAGGCCGGCGACGCGCACCGAATAGAACTCGTCGAGGTTGTCGGCGGAGATCGAGACAAAGCGCAGCCGCTCCAGCAGCTTGTGGCGGCGGTTCGCGGCCTCGGCGATCACGCGCGCGTTGAAGGCGAGCCACGACAACTCACGGTTGATGAACCGCTGCGGCGAATCGGCGGTGACGGGCTCCGCCGTCCCCTGCTGGCCGCGATGCGGCAGCTCGGCGGCGTGGATCGGCATGTCGGGGGCGTTCATCCGGCGCTCCTGTGCCCCCGAGCTTACAGGAACGGCAGGCGAATTGGGGAGGGTGCGTCCGCCGCCGCCGCAAAATCTTCATCGGGCTCGAAATCCGGATCCAGCTCCGCTCCCAGTTCCGGGTCCAATTCCCGGTCCAGTTCCGGGCCCGCCTCCGGTGCCAGTCCGGCCAGCACCGCGGCCGCCAGCGCCCGCGTCACCCGCCGCCCGAGGGCGAGGCTCGCGTGGTCGAGCCGTGCAGCCAGTTCGCGCAGCAGGCCCGGGTCGCGCGGGGCGCGGCGCAGCAGCCAGGCGCGCAGCGCAGGGGCCAGAATCAGCTGCCGCTCGTCGAGCAGGCGGGCGAACAGCGTCTCCAGCAGCGCGTCCTCGGGCGGACCGATCCCGACCGCGAGGCTCGCGCGCAACCGGCTCGCGAGGTCCGGGAGCGCGATGCGCCAGCGCGCCGGCGGCTCGCGGGAAGCGAGCAGGACCAGCTGCCCGGCCTCCGCGGCGGTGTTGAGCAGGTGGAACAGCGCCTCCTCGTCGACCAGGTCGGCGTCATCCACCACGATCGGGGCCGGCGGCGCCGGACGCTCGCCGCCGCGCCACGGCATGCCGCCATGTCGGGCGGACCAGATCGCCAGCATGTGGCTCTTGCCCGTCGCCGGCCCGCCCCACAGCACCAGCCGGCCCAGCGGCCAGCGATCGGGCGCGGCGAGCCAACGCCGCGCCTCTGCGTTGGACGGCATCTCGACCAGCGGCTCGCGCGCCAGGTCGGCGGCGGCCCAGGGCAGCGGCAGCGCCAGTTGCCGTGGCATCATGCCCCGACCGTCACGTCCCGCCCGCCCCCGCCGGCGGATCGAGGTAGAGCGGGCTTTTGAGATAGCGGCGCAGCCAGAACCGGCTCAGCACCCCGATCATGGCGGAAACCGGCACCGCCAGCAGCACGCCGAGGAAGCCGAACGCCTCGCCGCCGGCGAACAGGGCGAAGATCACCCACACCGCGTGCAGCTCCACCCGGTCGCCGAGGAAGCGCGGGTAGATGAAGTAGTTCTCGAAGATCTGGCCGAGCCCGAACACCACCAGGATCTTGATGATCCCGCCCCACGTGCCCCATTGCCCGGCCGCCAGCGCCAGCGAGGAGATGAAGCCGGTGATGGTGCCGACATAGGGCATGAAGGACAGCGTCCCGGTCGCCAGCCCGACAATCAGCCCGAGATCGAGCCCCGCGACCGTGAGCCCGGTGGCATAGAAGATGGCCAGCGCCACGCAGCTCATCGCCTGCCCGCGCAGCCAGGCCGAGAGAATGCGGTCCACCTCCCGCGCCTGCTCGCGGATGAGCCCGGCGGAGCGATGCGGCAGCCAGGAATCGACGCTCGCCACCACCCCGGGCCAGTCCCTGAGCAGGTAGAACGCGACCAGCGGCGTGACCACCACCAGCATGATCACGTTGAACAGCGCGAAGCTGCGGCCGATCAGCCGCGAGGCCGCGGTGCCGATGAAGGACAGCACCGTCCCCGCCTCGCTGCTCACGAGCCCCTGAAGCTTCGCGTCCACCACGCCGGGGCCGAGCTGTTGCTGCAGGCGACTGAGGGTGCTGTTCGCCAGTGCCTGCAGGTCCGCGACATAGGCCGGCAGCCGGTGCAGCAGCAGGCCGAGCTGCGCCATCACCAGCGGGTAGAGCAGCAGCAGCAGCAGCGTGCCGAGCAGGATCAGGCCCACGACCAGCAGCCCCGCGGCGTAGGGGCGGCCGATGCCGATATGGGTCATCCTTGTCGCCAGAGGGTCGAGGAAGTAGGCGACCACGCCGGCCGCGACGAACGGCAGCAGAACGGCGGAGAACAGCTGCAGCGCCAGCCAGAACCCCACCAGCAGCGCCGCGAGGAAGGCGAGGCGCTGCACGCGCGAGGCGCCTTGCTCTCCCTCGCCGTTCATGCCGCGCCGCCCCGCGCCACGACCAGCACGTAGCCGGCGCCGGAGGCGAGCGTGCTCACCACCACCAGCGTCGTCAGCGCGTCG
>JAJYFW010000044.1 GCA_021785335.1 Pseudomonadota bacterium | reverse complement strand
GGGTCCTCGAGCACGTTCGCGGTGGCGAACGGCACGCCCATGTGGGAGAGGATCTGCACCACGCGGGCGGAGAAGCCGCACTGCGGGAACATCGCCGTGCCCTTCATGTAGAGCATCACCGGGTTCTCGGTGATCTCGGACTGGATGCGTTCCGCGATATTGGCCATGAGCGGGATTCCTGGTGGGTGAACTGGGGGTGGGTGAGGGGGTTCAGGGAGCGGAGGTCTGCAGCGCCAGCGCGTGCAACTCGCCGCCCATGCGCCCGCGCAGCGCGGCGTAGACGATCTGGTGCTGGCGCACGCGCGAGAGGCCGCGGAAGGACTCCGCCACGACCGTCGCCGCGTAGTGGTCGCCGTCGCCGGCGAGGTCCTCGATGGTGACGGTGGCGTCGGGGACCGCCGCCTTGATCAGCGCCTCGATCTCGCTTGCCGGCATCGCCACGTCTCAGCTCTCCATCAGGGCGGGGAAGAAGCGTTCGTGCGCCGAACGCAACGTAGCCAGCGATATGGTTGCGCCATCGGGGAGTGTCAAACCCTCGCCGCCGGCGCGGCCGAGCAGTCGCGCGGGAATGCCCGCCGCCTGCGCCGCGGCGAGCAGGGCGGCGCCGTCCGCGACCGCCGCCACGTAGCGCGCCTGGTCCTCGCCGAACCAGAACCCGGCGTCCGCCGGGCCCGCGAGCGTGGCGCCCACGTTGCCGGCCATCAGCATCTCCGCGACGGCGACCAGCAGCCCGCCATCCGCGACGTCGTGGCAGGCCTTCACCTCGCCCGAGGCGATGCGGGCGCGGACGAAATCGCCATGCCGGCGCTCGGCCGCGAGATCCACCGGCGGCGGCGGGCCGGCCTCCTGCCGCGCGATCTCGCGCAGCCACAGGGACTGGCCGAGATGGGAGGGGTCGCTGCCGACCAGCACCAGGTCCTGGCCCGGGGCGGCGGCGAGGCCCACGGCGCGGGCCGCGTCCTCCAGCACGCCGAGGCCGCCGATCGCGGGCGTGGGCAGGATCGGCGAGCCCTCGGTCTCGTTGTAGAGGCTGACATTGCCGGAGACGACCGGGAAGTCGAGCGCGGTGCACGCCTTCGCGATGCCCGCGACGGCGCTGGCGAACTGGCCCATCACCACCGGCTTTTCCGGGTTGCCGAAGTTCATGTTGTCGGTGATGGCGAGTGGGCGCGCGCCGGTCGCGGTGATGTTGCGCCAGGCCTCGGCGACGGCCTGCGCGGCACCCGCCTCCGGGTCCGCGGCGACGTAGCGCGGCGTGCAGTCCGTGGTCAGCGCCAGCGCCAGGCGGCGGCCCTCCACCTTCACGATGGCGGCGTCCGCGGCCCCCGGGCGCTTCACCGTCTGCCCGCCCACGGTGCTGTCATACTGGTCCCACACCCAGGCGCGGGAGGCGAGGTCCGGGCAGCCGATGAGCTTCAGCAGGTCGTCCGCGAGCCTCGCGGCGGGGATCGCGCCGACCGGTTTCGGCGCCGGGGAGGGCGCGGTGGGGCGATGGTAGAGCGGCGCCTGGTCGGCGAGCGGGGCGAGCGGGATCTCCGCCTCCACGCGGCCCTGGTGGCGCACGGTGATGCGCCCGGTGTCGGTCAGGTGGCCGATCACCGCGAAGTCCAGCTCCCATTTCTCGAAGATCGCGCGCGCGATGCCCTCGGCACCCGGGCGCAGCACGATCAGCATGCGCTCCTGGCTCTCCGACAGCATCATCTCGTAGGCGGACATGCCGGTCTCGCGCTGCGGCACCTCGTCGAGGTCCAGCTCGATGCCGACGCCGCCCTTGCCCGCCATCTCGACCGAGGAGGAGGTGAGGCCGGCCGCACCCATGTCCTGGATGGCGACGATGGCGTCCGTCGCCATCAGTTCCAGGCACGCCTCGATCAGCAGTTTCTCGACGAACGGGTCGCCGACCTGCACCGTCGGGCGCTTCGCCTCGGCGTCGGCGCCGAACTCGGCACTCGCCATGGTGGCGCCGTGGATGCCGTCCCGCCCGGTCCGGGAGCCGACATAGACCACCGGGTTGCCGATGCCGGCGGCGGCCGAGAGGAAGATGCGGTCCGCCGGCGCGATACCCACGGTCATCGCGTTGACCAGCGGGTTGCCGTCATAGGCGGGGTGGAAGTTGATCTCGCCGCCCACGGTCGGCACGCCGACACAGTTGCCGTAACCGCCGATGCCGCGGACGACTCCGTCCACGATCCGGCGCGTGACGGGGTTCGCGGGGTCGCCGAAGCGCAGCGCGTTGAGGTTCGCCACCGGCCGCGCGCCCATGGTGAAGACGTCGCGCAGGATGCCGCCGACGCCGGTCGCGGCACCCTGGTAGGGCTCGATGAAGCTCGGGTGGTTGTGGCTCTCCATCTTGAAGATGGCGGCGAGGCCCTCGCCGATCGCCACCACGCCCGCGTTCTCGCCCGGCCCGTGGATCACCCACGGCGCCCTGGTCGGCAGCGTGCGCAGCCAGACGCGGGAGGATTTGTAGGAGCAGTGCTCCGACCACATCACCGAGAAGATGCCGAGCTCGGTCAGCGTCGGCGTGCGGCCCATGATGTCCAGCACGCGCGCGTATTCCTCGGCGTTGAGGCCGAACTCGGCCGCAAGCGCCTGATTCACCGGCTTGTTCGTCACGCCGCGAGAGCCGTCGCCAGGCCTTCGAAGAGCGGCGCGCCGTCGGTGCCGCCCATCAGCGGATCGACCAGGTCCTCGGGGTGCGGCATCAGCCCCATGATGCGCCGGTTGGGCGAGAGGATGCCGGCGATGTTGCGCGCCGAGCCGTTGCGGTTGGCCCGCGCCGTCACCGCGCCGTCCGGCTCCACGTAGCGGAACGCCACAAGCCCTTCGCCCTCCAGCCGGTCGAGCGTCGCCTCGTCGGCGAAGTAGTTGCCGTCGCCATGCGCCAGCGGCGCGCGGATCACCTGGCCGCGCTGGTAGTGGGCGGTGAAGTCCGTGTCCGTCCGCTCCACGCGCAGGTGGCAGTCCATGGACAGGAACCGCAGCGAGGCGTTGCGCAGCAGCGCGCCGGGCAGCAGCTGCGCCTCCGCCAGGATCTGGAAGCCGTTGCAGACGCCGAGCAGGTGCCCGCCGCGCGCGGCATGGGCGCGGATGCTGTCCATCACCGGGGACTGCGCCGCCATGGCGCCGCAGCGCAGGTAGTCGCCGTAGGAGAAGCCGCCTGGAATGACAATGAGATCAAGGCCATGCAGGTCGGTCTCGCGATGCCAGATCATCCGCGGCGCGCGGCCGGAGGCACGCTCCAGCGCGATCGCCATGTCGCGCTCGCGGTTGATGCCGGGGAAGACGACGATGCCGGCCTTCATGTTGCGTCCCCCTTGGCGATCTCCACCTTGAAGCTCTCGATCACGGTGTTGGCGAGCAGCTTCCTTGCCATTGATTCCGCGACATTTTTCGCGGCCGCCGGGTCGGTCTCGGCGAGTTCCAGCTCGATCACCTTGCCCGCGCGCACCTCGCCCACGCCCGCGAAGCCGAGATGCGACAGCGCCTGGCCGATCGCCTTGCCCTGCGGGTCCAGCACGCCGGGCTTGAGCATGACGGTCACGACAGCCTTCATCGTGTGGCGAACCCTTTGCGCAAATTGATGCAGGTGGCGCCGCCACTCATTGCATGATCTCCGGGCCCTTCACGTCCCGTGCCCCGGCCTCCGGCAGGATGCCGAGCCGGCGCGCGACCTCCTGGTACGCCTCCTCGACGCGGCCGAGGTCGCGGCGGAACCGGTCCTTGTCCATTTTCTCGTTGGTCTTGCTGTCCCACAGCCGGCAATTGTCGGGGGAGATCTCGTCGGCGAGGACGATGCGCATCTCCTCGTTCTCCCAGAGGCGGCCGAACTCGACCTTGAAATCCACCAGCGTGATGCCGACGCCGAGGAAAAGACCGGCCAGGAAGTCATTGATCCGCAACGTCAGATTGACGATGTCGTCCATGTCCGCGGGGTGCGCCCAGCCGAAGGCGGTGATGTGCTCCTCCGAGACCATCGGGTCGTTGAGCGCGTCGTTCTTGTAGTAGTACTCGATGATCGAGCGCGGCAGGCGCGTGCCTTCCTGGATGCCGAGCCGCGCCGAGAGGCTGCCGGCGGCGACGTTGCGCACCACCACCTCGACCGGGATGATCTCGACCTCGCGGATCAGCTGCTCGCGCATGTTGAGCCGGCGCACGAAATGGGTCGGGATGCCGATCTCGGCGAGGCGCTGCATCAGGTATTCGCTGATGCGGTTGTTGAGCACGCCCTTGCCGGTGATCACGCCCTTTTTCTGGGCGTTGAAGGCGGTGGCGTCGTCCTTGAAGTACTGCACGAGCGTGCCGGGTTCCGGCCCTTCGAACAGGATCTTGGCTTTACCTTCGTAGAGTTGGCGGCGGCGGGCCATGGCGCGAATCCCTTGCGGCGCCGAGGAATCACGGCGACTTTTGCTGCGCTGCGTATAGCAGCGGGTGGCGGGCCGCGCCATGGCGCATGCCGGACCGTATGCCATGCCGCCAGCGCGGGGGAGCCGTCATGCGCATTTGCGCCACGGAGGTCGCGCGCCGGGGTGCGAGAGCCGCCTGTCAGTCGCCGACGGGCGGACTGACCGCCCTGTATTGATCTTCACCGCTGTCATACGGCCCTTCGTCGAGCGGGATCGACGGCCGCGCGTGCCGGGGTTGCCCGCCGCGGCCCATCCAGCTGCGTGCAGGAAACCTCGTGATCACTGGGGAACCGCGAACGGCGGGGGCGGGTTCGATGTGCTGGCGCCGAAGCTGCGCGAGGCGCCAGATATTCACCGGCAGCAGGATGCAATGCAGCAGGAGGATCGGCCTGAGATCGAGCCGCAGCGCGTAGTAGATGAACGCACAGTTGCTGGTGATCGCGATCCAGCGGAGCCGGACCATCGAGGTCTGGCAGAATGTCGCCAGCACAAGGGCTGAGGCGAGGTAGCCAGGCAGATCCCGGCCCCACCGGGTATGCTGGGCGCTGTACGCCCACATATGCAGTGCGGCCAGCACGGCGCGCTACCGGGCCGCCCGGGCGCCCGAGACCGGCGCCGGCTGTCGCGGCGTGGCGGTTGCGGCATGCGCGACGACGGTCGGCCCCTCGGTCACGCCGGCGCCGCCCTGGACGTCGGCCGGAACGGAAAAGGCCGTGAGCGAGGCATACGCCGACGCGGCTTCAGGCATGCGATGGACTCCAGACGTTGGATGCTTTGGCCAGAGGCTCGCGGGGCCGCGTCAGGAACCGGCATGTCGCTCGGATGCGCGGGCAGCCGCGGAGCCGGCACATTATGGCAGCTGCGCCCTGTGCCAGGACGGTCCCTGCGCCGCGTGCCCCGTACAATGCTGCCGGATCCGTCCAGAAGCTGCCGGATCTGTCGCCCGCGCGGGGGCTTCCCGCAAGCAAGCACGACGCCCGTATCGCGTCAGAACGCGACGGAAGATTTCAATGCGCGCAGGCGTGGGTTGCGTTATCGTTCTTCAGCCCTTGTGGGCGGCGCGTTGCGCTGCGCCCGCGGCAGCCGGACACATGGGAGTGGCATGCTCATCAACGCGCTCACGGCCGACCCGGCAACGCTCACGACATTCAAGCTCGCCCAGGTCATGGATGGCGGGGACATGGATGGCCGGTCGCGCGTGAGCGACCGGCTGCCCGGGGAGAGCCGCCTCTACAGGTACCGGCTGCGGGACCGCGCGCTCTGGCGCACCCCGTTCGCGACACCGATCTTCCGCATGGCGATCCGCAGTGCCGGCTCCATCCTGGTGAGCCTCGCCGCCGACAGGTTTGCCACGGAGATCGCCGTTGGCCCGGAGCCTCGGAAGCTGGTCGCCTTCACCAGCATGTCGAGCGGCAGCCTGACGCTGGTGCGCGACGAGACCGCGGCCACGGCCATTTCGGGCCAGGCGCTTGTCTATCGGCCCGAGCCCGGCACACGGCTGGTGTCCAGCGACGACAACGCGCGCAGCAGTGTGTTCTTCCAGGCTGCCTCGCTCGAGACCGCGCTGGAGGAGATGCTCGACGACAACCTGCGCGAACCGCTGGCGTTCCAGCCCGTCCTCGATTGCAGCCATGGACTGGCCGCGAGCCTGAGACGACAGCTCGAGTTCGTAACGAACGAGTTCGCGGTGCCCGGCGGCGTCGCCGACAATCCGGTGGCACTCGCCTCCCTGACCGATCTCCTCGCCGCGCTCGTGCTGCGCGGTGCCGCCCACAACTATACCGACCGGCTGGACCGCGGCGTGGCGGACGCCGCGCCGGCCTATGTCCGGCGGGCGGAGGAGTTCATGCGCGCCCATGCCGCGGAACCCCTGCGCATGTCCCAGGTGGCCGCGGCCGCGGGGTGCAGCGTGCGGACCCTGGGCGCGGTGTTCCGGAGTTTCCGCGGCAAGACGCCGCTTGGCGTGCTGCAGGCGATCCGGATCGAGGAGACCCACCGCGCGCTGAGCCTTGCCGCCCGCGGCCAGACCGTCGGCGCGATCGCGCGCCGCCACGGCTTCACCAACGCCACGCGGTTCACGGCGGCGTTCCGTCGCCGCTACGGCGAGGCGCCGTCGGAGATCCTCCACCGCGCGTGGCGCCGGCAGACCTGAGCGTTCGCCAGGCGACCCTTCGGCTCCCCGCATGCCATGTGCGCGGTTGCGCGCGGGCGTGCCGGCCGGCATCGTCGGGCAACGAACCGGGGGAGAATGTCCATGGACCTGTCGCCGTCGCCGGATGCCGGGGCGCTGCGGGACCGCGCGCGGGCGCTCGCGCAGGGGAAGTTCGCGTCGCGGGCGGCGGAGTGGGACCGCACGGAGCAGTACTGCTGGGCCAACATCCCCGACCTGGCCGCGGCCGGCTTCATGGGCATGACCATCCCGCGCGACTACGGCGGCGGCGGGCGCAGCTTCCACGACGCGGTGCTGGTGGTCGAGGAGATCGCGCGCGCCTGCACGCTCACCGCCCGCGTGGTGGTGGAGGCGAACATGGGGGCGATCTCCGCCATCATGGAATACGGCACGGAGGCGCAGAAGCGGCTCGCGGCCTCGCTGGTGCTCGCCGGCGACAAGCCCGCGATCGCCATCACCGAGCCCGAGGCCGGCAGTGCGGCGACCGCCATGACCACCCGCGCCGAGCGCCGCGGCGACCGCTACGTCCTCAACGGGCGCAAGGTGTGGATCACCGGCGGCGGCGTCTCGCGCCTGCACCTGGTGTTCGCGCGCGTGTTCGACGCCGCGGGCCGCGAGGAGGGGATCGGCGGCTTCATCGTCGTCTGCGACCCGCGCAACGGCGTGTTCCCGAAGGGCTTTTCCGTCGTGCGCCGCGAGGCGACCATGGGCCTGCGCGGCATGCCGGAGGCGGAGCTTGCCTTCACGGACCTCGAGGTGCCGGCGGAGATGGCGCTCGTGCCGCCGGAGGGTTTCCGCCGCGGCTTCGCGCGCCTCATGGCCGCCTACAACAGCCAGCGCGTCGGCGCCGGCACCATCGCGATGGGCGTCGCCGCGGGCGCGCTCGACCTCGCGGTGGACTACGTGAAGCGCCGGCGCCAGTTCGGCCGGCCGATCGGCGAGTTCCAGGGCCTGCAATGGATGCTGGCGGACATGGACACGCAGCTCGCGGCCTCCCGCGCGCTGCTGCACCAGGCCGCGCTCTCGCAGGGCAGGGACAGCAAGTTCCCGGACCCGGTGCTGGCGGCACGCGCGAAGCTTTTCGCCTCGGAGGCGGCGATCCGCGTGGTGAACGACGCGCTGCAGATGTTCGGCGCGCGCGGCTATTCACGGGATTTGCCGCTGGAACGCATGGCGCGCGACGTGCGGATGTTCACCATCGGCGGCGGCACCGCGCAGGTGCTGCGCACCGCCGCCGCCGCCGCGGTGCTGGGCATGAAGCTGCCGCAGACGCGCGACGGGTATTTGAACCGGGACGCGGCGGAGTAGGGGCAGTGCCATGGATGACGCGTGCCGGCCCGCGTCGGGCTAAGCTCTCGCCAGATCAGCAGCCGGAACAAGGAGGATCGCCATGCAGCTCAGCCGCCAGCAGCTCGACAGTCTGGAGACCGACGGGTTCCTGATCCTGCCGGACGTGTTCTCGGCAGCCGAGATCGACCGGCTGCGTGCCGCAATGCCGGCCCTGCTTGCCGAGGAGAGGCCGGAGAACACGCGCGAGGCCGGTGGCGGGCCGGTGCGCAACGCGCTGTCGCTGCACCGCCGCAGCGATCTTTTCGCCCGTCTCGTCCGCCATCCGCGACTGGTCGGGCCGGCGCTGCAGATCCTGGGCGAGGACGCCTACATCCAGCAGGTAAAGGTGAACCCCAAGGAGGGGTTCGACGGCGGCGGCTACGAATGGCACACCGACTTCGCCACCCACCGTGCGCGCGACGGGGTACCGCGGCCGCTCGCGCTCAACCTGCACATCTTTCTCGACGACGTCACGGAATTCAACGGCCCGCTGATGTTCGTCCCCGGCTCCCACCGGCGGGACATTCCGATGCAGAAGACCATCGATGGCGAGAAATGGGAGCTATGGACGGTCCCGCGCAGCGCGGTGGCCGACCTCGTGGACGAGCTTGGTCTGGTCTCGGCCAAGGGCGGGCGCGGCACCATGCTCATCTTCGGCGACAACCTGCTGCATGTCTCCGCGCCGAACATCTCGCCCTGGCCGCGCTGGATCTTTTCCCTGATCCTCAACCCGGTCTCGAACCAGGCCACCCGCGCCTCGCCCGAGTTCGCGCACGAGCGGGATTTTTCTCCGGTCCGGCCGCTCGCCGACGATTGCCTGCTTGCCGGATAACGCCGCCGCCGGGGAGCGGAGGTTCAACCCTTCCCGAACACCCGCGCGAAGACCTCGTCCACGTGGCGCAGGTGCTGGGCGGCGTCCATCGCGGCGTCGAGGACGTGGGGCGGCACGTTGGCGGCGATGGTGGGGTCGGCGTCGAGGTTTTCGCGGAAGCTTCTGCCCTCCGGCGTGCCGAGCTTGGTCCACGTCGCCATCGCCTGGGACTGCACGATCCGGTAGGCCTCCTCGCGCGAGAGGCCGGCGCGGGCAAGTGCGAGCAGCACCTCGCCGGAATGCACCACGCC
>JAJYFW010000043.1 GCA_021785335.1 Pseudomonadota bacterium | reverse complement strand
ATCGCTCCGCGGCCGAGAAATACGAATCAGTGGCGAAGCTGATCGAGGAGGCGCGCGGGCGCGGCCAGCCGGTGCTCGTCGGCACCACCTCGATCGAAAAGAGCGAGCACCTCTCGGACATCCTCAAGAAGAAGCGCGTCCCCCACGCGGTGCTGAACGCGCGCTTCCATGAGCAGGAGGCGGAGATCGTGGCCCAGGCCGGCGCGCCCGGCGCGGTGACGATCGCCACCAACATGGCCGGGCGCGGCACCGACATCAAACTCGGCGGCAATCTCGAGATGCGGCTCGCGCGCGAGCTCAAGGGGCTCGAGGGCGAGGCGCGGGAGGCGCGCGAGGCCGCCATACGCGCCGAGGTCGCCGAGGCGCACGACAAGGCGATGGCCGCCGGCGGGCTCTTCGTCATCGGCACCGAGCGCCACGAGAGCCGGCGCATCGACAACCAGCTGCGCGGCCGCTCCGGCCGCCAGGGCGACCCAGGGGCGAGCCGGTTCTTCCTCTCGCTCGAGGACGACCTGATGCGCATCTTCGGCTCCGATCGCATGGGCGGGATGCTGCAGAAGCTCGGGCTCAGGGAAGGGGAGGCGATCGTCCACCCCTGGATCAACAAGGCGCTCGAGAAGGCGCAGAAGAAGGTCGAGGCGCGCAACTTCGATATGCGCAAGAACGTCCTTCGTTACGATGACGTGATGAACGACCAGCGCCGCGAGGTCTATGCCCAGCGCCGCGAGTTCATGAAGTCCTCCGACGTCTCCGAGGTGGTCGCCGACATGCGCGCCGAGGTGATCGAGGCGGCGGTCTCCGCGCGCATCCCGGAGAAGGCGTTCGCGGAGCAGTGGGAGACGGCGGAGCTCGCGGCCGACATCGAGCGGGTGCTCGGCCTTACGCTGCCCATCGTCGAATGGGGCCGCGAGGAGGGGATCGACGAGCACGGCATCGTCGAGCGCGTCACCGCCGAGGCGGACCGGCTGATGGCGGCGAAGGCGGCGAATTTCGGCCCCGAGCTGATGCGCTTCGTCGAGAAGAGCATCCTGATCCAGGTGCTCGACCATGTCTGGAAGGAGCACCTGCTCGCCCTCGACCATCTGCGCCAGGGCATCGGCCTGCGCGCCTACGGCCAGCGCGACCCGCTCAACGAGTACAAGGCCGAGGCGTTCGCGCTGTTCAACGCGATGCTGCAGGAACTGAAGGAGCGCGTGACGATGATGCTCGCGCGCGTCGAGCTCGGCGCCGAGCCCCCCGAGGCCACGATGGCGCCGCAGCCCGTGACGATGTTCGAGCAGCATCCGGAGCCGGCGCTGATGGGCGCGGGCGACGGCCTGGCGGAGGCGCCGGCGGCGATGGCGGCGACTGTCGCCACCGCGTCGGTCGGCGCGGCCCGCCTCGCGGTCGATCCCAACGACCCCTCGACCTGGGACCGTTCGCCGCGCAACGCGCCCTGCCCGTGCGGCTCCGGGCGCAAGTACAAGCATTGCCACGGCAAGAACGCGTGAGGAGCGCGATGCGCGTCTGCATCCTGGAGAACGACCGGCTGCCGGAGGGCCTGGCGCCCGCCGGCGTGCGTTTCGCCGACTACTACGTGCGCATGCTGCGCGAGGCCGATCCCGCCATCGCCTGCGATATCTTCCACACGCCCGCGGGCGAATATCCGGAGGATTTCGCGCGCTACGACGCGGTGATGCTGACCGGCAGCCACGCCGACGCGTTCGCGGACGAGCCGTGGGTCATGGAGCTGCGCCGGCGCGTGACCGCGCTGATCGAGGCGCGGGCGAAGCTGGTGGGCATCTGCTTCGGCCACCAGGTGCTGGGGCTGTGCCTCGGCGCGCCCGTGGGCCGCGCGGAATGCGGCTTCACCATCGGGCGCGTGGCGTATCGCTGGCATGGCGACGGCGCGACAGTGGGCGCCGCCGGCGGCTATGCGCTGCTCGCCTCGCACCAGGACCAGGTGAAGGCGCTGCCCGCCGGGGCGACACTGCTGGCGAGCAGCGAGGCCTGCCCGGTCGCGGGCTTCACCTATGGCGGGCATGTGCTGAGCCTGCAGCCGCACCCGGAGCTCGACGAGGCCATTGTCACGAACATCGTCGAGAGCCGGCGCGACAGCCTCGGCGAGCGGGCCGACGCGGCGCTCGCGAGTATGCACGAGCCGCACGAGGGCGCGGCGATCGGGGCGATGATCGCGGCCTTCATACGCGGCGAGGCGGCGCGGAAGGCCGCGTAGGCGCCGCCGGCGCTTGGCGGCCTACTCGGTCAGGACGCGGCTCGGCGGCGCGGGGTTGGGTGTCTGCGCCGGCTCCTTCTCGGGGGGCGGCGGCGGCGCGGGGACGCGCGGGCGGCGCATGCCGGTGCCGACGCGCTGCGGGCGGATCGCGGCGGGATCGATGCCGGCCACGTCCGCGGGCGAGGCCTTCGCAATGGCGGCGAACAGGATCGGCCACAGGCCGCGGCCGCACCAGCGGTTCCAGCGGTTATAGACGGTGGTGGGGGGGCCATAGGCCGAGGGGCAGTCCTGCCAGCGCGTGTTGCTGCGCAGCATGTAGAGAATGCCGCTGATGATGCGCCGGTCGTCTTCGCGGCTCGCGCTCAGGCGATGCCGCGGCAGCAGCGGCAGGATCGCCTGCCAGCCGGTTTCGCTCAGCCAGTACGGTTCCGTTCCGGTGGGTCCTGCCATGATGGATCCGGCCTCCTCAACTGGAGGTTGAATCACAACTCGGACTCCGATTCCTAGGGGTTTCGGAAGGCCTCGGCGGCACGGAAGGATTCGCGCCGTGCCGAGCGCCGGCGTCAGACCCCGTCCAGGCGCCGCAGCGGCATCGTCCAGGCCATGATGGCGCTGGTCAGCGGGAAGCAGGCGATGGTGAGAAAGGCAGCGCGGAAGGCCGCCGCGATCTCCGCCTGCACCCGCGCGAGCCGCGCCGGCGGCAGGCCGGACAGCGCCGTGGGCCCTGCCTCGACCACACGTGTGAAGAGGTGCGCGGTGACCGGGTCGCTCAGCGCGATCATCGCGAACAGCACGGCCCCCGTGACGGCCGCGCCGAATGCCGAGCCCACGCTGCGCGAGAACTGCACACCGGCCGCCGCCGCGCCAAGCTGGGCGCGGCCGGCGACGAGCTGCACCGTGAGCTGCACCACCGACATCGTCGTACCGATGCTCAGCGACAGCCAGGCGAAGAGGAACGGCAGCTGGTTCACGGTCAGGTCCGGTGCGGCGAAGGCCAGGAAGATCAGCCCCAGGGCCACCATCGGCAGCCCGATCGAGGGGAAGATCGCGGTGCGCCCGGTGCGCGCCATCAGCCGGCCGGTGATGAGCGAGCCCACGGCGATGAGTGCCGTCAGCGGCAGGAGCAGGAGGCCCGTGGTGCTGGCGTCGAGCCCGCGTACCACGCGCAGGTAGATCGGCAGGAAGGTGACCAGCGAGACCACGGTCGCACCGCTGCACAGCGCCATCACGCCGGCGCGCCAGATCGAGGGGTTGCGCATCAGCCCGACTGGCAGCAGCGGCTGCGGCGCCCGGCGTTCGTGGCGGACCAGGACGCCCAGGGCGACGGCGGCGAAAGCGGCCAGGCCGGCGGCGAGCGTGAGGTCGTGCGTGTCCATGCGCTGCGCCTTCTCGAGCGCCAGGAGCAGCGGCGCGATGAACAGCGCGAACAGCACCGCGCCCGGCGTGTCGAACCGGAAGCGGTCGGAGGGCGGGGCGACGCGCGGCAGGCGGGTGACGAGGGCGATGGCCGCGAGGCCGAGCGGCAGGTTGATCAGGAAGATCGACCGCCAGCCGAAACTCTGCGTGAGCCAGCCGCCGGCGACGGGGCCGAAGGTCGAGGAGGAAACGAAGATGGAGGAGAGCCAGCCCTGGTAGCGCGCGCGCTCGCGCGGTGGCACCGCCTCGCCGAGCAGCGCCTGGCAGAGCGTCATCAGCCCGCCGCCGCCCGCGCCCTGCAACACGCGCGCCGCGGCGAGCAGCGTGACCGAGGGCGCGGAGGCGCAGAGCATGGAGGCGCCGATGAAGATGGCGAGCGCCACGAACATCATGCGTTTGCGCCCGAGCGCGTCGCCGAGGCGCCCATAGACCGGGGCCGCGATGGTGGAGGCGAGGAGGTAGCCGACGACGATCCAGGCGATGCGGTTCAGCTCGCCCATCTCGCCGGCGATGGCGGGCAGCGCCGTCGAGACGATGGTCTGGTCGATCGCCGCCAGGAACATCGGTAGCATGATCGAGGGGAAGACCGCGAAGAACAGCTGGCGCGAGCGCCCGGGGTCGAACGGCGCGTCCGGCGCTGCGTCGTGCCGGGGGACGGGGTTGGCGGCCGCGGGTGCGTCGGAGGCGGCAGAGGCGGGGCTGGCCATCGCTTTCAGTCTCGGACGCGGGGGGCGAACCTGTCCATACGCGCGGGGACGCGAAAACCGGGCAGCCGGCATGCCCCGGGCGGCACACCGCGGGACGTCCGGCGCCGGCCCTGCCCTGCTTGTCGCTGTTCAGGCCAGCCCCCTACAGTCGCCGCCATCCTGGGGAGGAAACCGTGCCCGATATCCCGTCGCTGGACCTGGACCCGTTTTCCACCGCTTTCTTCGACGACCCGTATCCCGGCCACGCGCTGGTGCGCGAGCGCGCGCCGGTGGTGTTCCTGCCGCGCTACGGTTGCTACGCGACCGGCCGGCATGCCGAGATCCACGCCATGCTGACGGACTGGGAGAGCTTCGTCTCCAGCCGCGGCGTCGGCGTCACCGACTACAAGGCGCACCCGCCCCTTCGCGGGCCGAGCCTGGTGCTGGAGACCGATCCGCCGCTGCACACGCACCGGCGCGAGGTGCTGAACCAGGTGCTTTCGCCGGCGGCGCTGCGCGCGTTGCGGCCCCGCTTTGCCGCCGAGGCCGAGGCGCTGGCCGAACGCCTGGCCGCGCGCGAGGTGTGCTGCGGCATCCGCGACATCGCCGAGGCGTTTCCGCTGACGGTTTTCCCCGATGCGCTGGGCATGGGGCGGGATGGGCGGGAGAGCCTGCTGCCCTACGGTAATTTCGTGTTCAACTCGATGGGTCCTCGTAACGATCTGCTGGAGGCCTCGCTCGCCGAGCTGCCGCCGCTCAATGAATGGGTTACGCGCCAGTCGGCGCGCGGCGCGCTGGTGGCGGAAGGGTTAGGCACGGCAATCTACGCGGCGGCGGATCGTGGCGAAATCGGCGCGGAGGAGGCGCCGCTGCTGGTCAAGGCGCTGCTCTCGGCCGGGGTCGACACGACGGTGAACGGCATCGGCGCGGCACTCGCCGCCTACGCCGCGCATCCCGGCGAATGGGCGAAGCTGCACGCCAACCCGGCGCTGGCGCGCGGCGCGTTCGAGGAAGCGATCCGCTACGAGAGCCCGGTTCAGACCTTCTTCCGCACCACCTCGCGGCCGGCGGAGCTGGGCGGAACGCCGCTGCCCGAGGGCGCGAAGGTGCTGATGTTTCTCGCCGCCGCCAACCGCGATCCGCGGCGCTGGGAGGCGCCGGACCGGTTCGACACCGGCCGCAACGCCGCCGGCCACGTCGGCTTCGGTGCCGGCATCCATATGTGCGTGGGCCAGGTGCTCGCGCGGATGGAGGGCGAAGCGGTGCTGGCGGCGCTGGCCCGCCGCTTCGCGCGGCTGGAGCCTGCCGGGCCCGCCGTGCGGCGGCACAACAACACGCTGCGCGGACTGCGCGCCCTGCCGCTGCGGCTGGTGCCGGCGTGAAGTGAACGAGCGCCTCGCGCCCCGTCAGACCAGCGTGTCGTGCCCGATGGCCAGGAACTTGTCGCGGCGGCGGGTGCGCAGCGCGGTGCCGTCGAGTTCGGCGAGCGGGGCCAGCGCCAGCGCGATCGCGTCGCCCACCGCGGCGACCGCGGCCTGCGGGTCGCGGTGCGCGCCGCCCAGCGGCTCGCCGATGATGCGGTCGATCAGGCGCAGGCGGCGCAGATCCTCGGCCGTCAGCTTCAGCGCCTCGGCGGCGACGGCGGCTTGGGCCTGGTCCTTCCACAGGATCGCGGCGCAGCCCTCGGGCGAGATCACGGAATAGATGCTGTGTTCCAGCATCAGCACCGCGTCGCCGGCCGCGAGCGCGATGGCCCCGCCTGATCCGCCCTCGCCCACGATGGTGGCGACCAGCGGCACGGGCGCGGCGAGGCAGGCGTCGATCGAGCGGGCGATGGCCTCCGCCTGGCCGCGCGCCTCGGCGTCGATGCCGGGGAAGGCGCCGGACGTGTCCACGAAGCTCAGCACCGGCAGGTTGAAGCGGCCGGCGAGTTCCATCAGCCGGCGCGCCTTGCGGTAGCCCTCCGGCCGGCTCATGCCGAAATTATGCGCGACCCGGCTCTCCGTGTCGGAGCCCTTTTCGGTGCCGAGCACCGCCACGGCGCGGCCGCGGAAACGGCCGATGCCGCCGACGATGGCGGCGTCGTCGGCGAAGGCGCGGTCGCCGGCGAGCGGGGTGAACTCCGTGATCAGCCCGGCGACGTAGTCCTTCGCCTTGGGCCGGTCCGGGTGGCGGGCGACCTGCGTCTTCTGCCAGGGGGTGAGCCGGGCATAGGTGCCGCGCAGCTCCCGCTCCACCTTGGCGGACAGGCGGCCGACCTCGTCGGCGATGTTGATGCCGCCCTCCGGCCCCTGCGGCTCGGACATCTGCCGCAGCTCCTCGATCTTGGCCTCGAGCTCGGCGATCGGCTTTTCGAAATCCAGGAAGTGTCGCATGCGCGGGGGGCTAGCACCTTTCGGCGCGCTGGTCAGGGGGGCCCTGATCCGCGTTTGGCGAGGGGGTGATGGGCTTCCACCAGCCGGGTGAGGCGCTCGGCCTGGACATGGGTGTAGATCTCGGTGGTCGCGATGTCGGCGTGGCCGAGCAGAAGCTGCAGCGAGCGCAGGTCGGCGCCGCGGGCGAGCATGTGGCTGGCGAAGGCGTGGCGCAGCACATGCGGCGAGACGCGGGCGGGGTCGATGCCGGCCGCCAGCGCCGTGCGCTTCAGCGTGAGCCAGAACGCTTGGCGGGTGAGCGGGCGGGCGGGATTGCGGCCGGGGAACAGCCAGGGACCATCCGCCGGCAGCGCCCTCGCGGCCTCCCGCGCCGCGTCCGAGAGCGGGACCATGCGGTCCTTGCCGCCCTTGCCGCGCACCAGCAGCATGCGCCCCTCCGTCGCCAGTGCCACCCGGCGCAGGTTGAGCAGTTCGGAGACGCGCAGGCCGGTTGCGTAGAGCAGTTCAAGCGCCGCGGTCATGGCCGCGGCCTCCCCGGCCTCCGGCATGGCGCAGGCGGCGGCGAGCAGCGCATCCACCTCCGCCTCCGAGAGCAGCTTGGGCAGGCGGCTCGGCAGGCGCGGCGAATCGAGCTTGAGCGTGGGATCGTCGGGGCGCACGCGCTCGCGCAGCAGGTGCAGGTAAAGCTGGCGGAGCGCCGAGAGTTTCCGGGCCGCGCTGCGGGCGGCGATGCCGGAAGCCTCCAGGTGCGCGAGGAAGGCGCGCAGCGTTGCCTCGGTCGCGGTGGCAAGGTCCTCGCCGCGCCCGGTGGCGAAGGCGGCGAAGGCCTCGAGGTCGCGGCGATAGGCGAGCAGCGTGTTGCGCGCGGCGCCGCGCTCGGCGGCGAGCATCTCGAGGAAGGCCTCGAGGTGTCGCGCGCCAGTCACGCGGTCCGCCAGCATGGCAGGCTCCGGAGAGTCAGGTGGCGGAACAGGATGCGGCATATTGTTTATTATTAGCATGAAGTGGGTGGCGTCGCAGCCGGCAATCCGGTTGGGTGCAATCGGCGCGGGCGTGCTAGAGGCTCGCGGATGAACGACGACAGCGTCCTCGCCGCGACCACGGCACCCGCGGCCGGGCTGGCCCCGCCCGCGGGGCGCAGCATCGTGCTGGTCGGGATCATGGGGGCGGGGAAGACCTCGATCGGGCGGCGGCTCGCGGCCAGGCTCGGCCTGCCGTTCCGCGACGCCGACCAGGAGATCGAGCAGGCCGCGGGGTGCTCGATCGCGGAGATCTTCGCGCGCTTCGGCGAGGCGGCGTTCCGCGACGGCGAGAAGCGCGTGATCAAGCGGCTGCTCGGCGCGGAGCCGATCGTGCTCGCGGCCGGCGGCGGCGCCTACATGGACCCGGAGACGCGCGCGACCATCCGCGCCCATGCCGTCTCCATCTGGCTGCGCTCGACGCTGCCGGTGCTGCTGCGGCGCGTGGCGCACCGCACCCACCGCCCGCTGCTGAACGCCGACAACCCGGAGACGGTGCTGCGGCGCCTGATGGCGGCGCGCTACCCGATCTATGCCGAGGCCGACATCACGGTCGATTGCGGCGACGAGACGCCGGAGACGACGACCGAGACGGTGCTGCGCGCGCTGGTGGAGCACCGGCCGCCGCGCCGCATGCCGGTGACGCTGTCGAGCGGCGGCTACGACGTCATCGTGGGCGAGGGGCTGCTGGCGAAGGCGGGCAGCCTGCTCGGCCCGGTGCTGCCGCAGCGCCGCGCCGTGGTGGTGACGGACCAGCACGTGGCGGGGTTGCATGCGGCGGCGCTCGCGGGCGGCCTCGCCGAGGCCGGGTTCGAGACCGGCGAGCCCATCGTGGTTCCGGCCGGGGAGACCACGAAATCGCCCGAGGCCTACTTGGCGCTGGCCTCCGACCTGCTGGACCGGCGGGTGGAGCGGCGGACCGCGGTGATCGCGCTCGGCGGCGGCGTGGTGGGCGACCTCGCCGGCTTCGCGTCCGCGACCGTTCTGCGAGGGCTGCCCTTCGTGCAGGTGCCGACGACGCTGCTGGCGCAGGTGGATTCCAGCGTCGGCGGCAAGACCGGGATCAACATGCGCCAGGGCAAGAACCTGCTCGGCGCGTTCCACCAGCCGCGGGCGGTGCTGGCGGACGTTTCGGCGCTGGCGACGCTGCCGCCCAGGGAGTTGCGCGCCGGCTATGCCGAGGTCGCGAAGGCGGGGCTGATCGGCGACGCGCCGTTCTTCGCCTGGTGCGAGACCAACGCGGCGGCGCTGCTCGCGGGCGATGCCGCGGCGCAGGCGGAGGCGGTATGGCGTGCCTGCTCGTTCAAGGCCCGCGTGGTTGGCGACGACGAGCGCGAGGAAAAGCCGAACGACGGCCGTGCGCTGCTG
>JAJYFW010000042.1 GCA_021785335.1 Pseudomonadota bacterium | reverse complement strand
ACGACCGATGTCGGCTGATGCCCCATCATGCAGGTGCTGGTCGGGTGGAACGTGGTGCCGGAGGTCTTCTGCACGTGTTCCAGCAACGCCTCGTCGCCGTCGGTGTCGGCCCCGGGCATGTACGGCGCCTCCACGAAGCGCGCCATCGCGGGCTGCCCGAGCACGCGCCGCGCCACACGCATGCCGGCCACGATCGTCTCGAGATCGTTATGAGTGGCGAGGTAGTTCGGCTGGATCGCGGGAGCCACCATCGGGTCGCGCGCCTTGATCCGCAGCCAGCCGCGGCTCTCCGGCCGGCAGGGAATGGCGATCAGCGTGCAGCCGGGGAAGTCGTGCATCGCGCCCCCGGACTTGTCGGCGCTGCCGGCGAGGAACTGGTACTCGATATCCGGCGAGGCCAGCTCCGGCCGCGTCCTGATGAACATGCCGATCGGCGCCGCCCCGGTCATCAGCGCGCCGCTGCCCGCGAGGAAATAGCGCATCCCCTCCATCGCCTTGCGCCACAGCGAATGCGAGACTTCGTTCAGCGTCACCACGCCCCTGAGCTTCATGATGGTGCGAGCGCCGAGGTGGTCCTGCAGGTTCTCGCCCACGCCGGGCAGCTCGTGCGCCACCTCGATGCCAAGTCCCGAGAGCAGCTCCCCCGGCCCGATGCCCGAGAGCTGCAGCAGTTGCGGCGAGGCAATCGACCCGCCCGCCAGGATCACCTCGCGCGCAGCCACCACCTCGCGCGCCAGGCCGTTCTGCGTGAACGCCACCCCCGTCGCGCGCCTGCCATCCAGCATCACCCGCTGCGCCAGCGCGTGGGTCTCCACGCGCAGGTTCTGCCGCGCCATTGCCGGGCGCAGATACCCCACCGCCGCGCTGCACCGCCTGCGGCCGCGGACGGTGACCTGCAGCGTGCCCACGCCCTCCTGCACCGCACCGTTGAAATCCGCGTTGAACGGAACCCCCGCCTGCTGCGCCGCCGCGATCAGTGCGTCGTGCAACACGTGCGGCGAGCGCAGGTCGGAGACGGCGAGCGGCCCGCCTTTGCCGTGGAACTCGTCCGCGCCCCGCTCCTGGTCCTCGGCCCGGCGGAAATACGGGAGAACGTCGGCATACGACCACCCCTCGCAACCCATCTGCCGCCATAGGTCGAAGTCCTCGCGCTGGCCGCGGATGTAGATCAGCCCGTTTATGGCGGAGGAACCGCCCAGCACCTTGCCGCGCGGCCAGGGGATGCGCCGCCCGCCCATCCCCGGCACCGGCTCGGTCTCGAACTGCCAGGTGATCCTGGGGTTGTAGATGTTGCGGTAGAATCCCGCGGGGATGTGGATCCACGGGTCGCGGTCCGGCCCGCCGGCCTCCAGCAGCACGACGCGGGTCTTCCCATCAGCCGAAAGCCGGTTGGCCAGCACGCAGCCCGCCGAGCCGGCGCCGACGATGACGAAATCCGCCTCAATCCGGTCCATGAACGATTCCCCTTTGCTGGCACTATCGCGGCGGCATCGTCGGGGCGCAAACCAGCGCTGCTTTGATGCGGCGCGGCATTTGGGCTAGCGGAGCGAGCATGTCCGACCTCTACGCAGAAATCCGCGAGCGTGTGCTCGCCGCCCTCACCGACGCCTTCCCCGGCCTGCCCGAGGATGTCCTTGCCCGGGTCGAGGTGGCGTCGCCGCGCGAGGAGGGCAGGGGCGAGATGGCGAGCAACGCCGCGATGGTCACCGCCCGCGCCGCCGGCCGCAAACCGGCCGAGATCGCCGCCGAACTCGCGCGGCGCCTGGCCGGCGCCCCGCCCATCGCGGCGGCGGAGATCGCCGGCCCCGGTTTCCTCAACCTTACGCTGGACGCGGATGCCTGGCGCGGCGTCGTGCCGGTGGTGCTGGCCGAGGGCGAGTCCTACGGCGACAGCGACGCCGGCGGCGGCATCGCGGTCAACGTGGAATACGTCTCCGCCAATCCCACCGGCCCCCTGCATGTGGGCCATTGCCGCGGCGCGGTGGTCGGCGACGCGCTGGCCAGCCTCATGGAAAAGGCCGGCTACAACGTCACCCGCGAGTACTACGTCAACGACGCCGGCAACCAGGTCACGGCACTCGCCTGGGCCGCCTACTGGCGCTACCTCGAGGCGCTCGGCACGGAACTCACCCAGGACGAGTTCGCCGCCCGCATCCCCGGCGGCCTGCAATACGGCGGCGACTACCTGCGCGACGTTGGCCGGGCGCTGGCCGAGGCTCACGGCGACGCGTTCGCCCCCGGTGCGATGCCCGCGGACCCCGAGTTCTGGCTCGACGTCGTGCGCGACTTCGCCATCGCCTTCCTGCTGGAGACGATCAAGGAGGATCTCGCCCGCCTCGGCATCCGCCACGACGTGTTCAGCTCCGAACGCGCGCTCGTCGAGAGCGGCGCCGCGGACCGGGTCATCGCGGCGCTGCGCGAGCGCGACCTGATCTACGAGGGCGTGCTGGAGCCGCCCAAGGGCAAGCTGCCGGACGACTGGGAGCCGCGCGAGCAGACCCTGTTCCGTGCCACGCTCTTCGGCGACGACGTCGACAGGCCGCTACGCAAATCCGATGGCACAGCCACGTATTTCGCCAACGACATCGCCTACCACGCGGAGAAGATCGCGCTCGGCGCGGAAATCCTCATCGATGTGCTCGGCGCCGACCACGGCGGCTACCTGCCGCGCATGAGGGCTGCGGTCGCGGCGCTGGGCGGCGCCAGCTTCGAGGTGGCGCTCTGCCAGATCGTGCATTTCCAGAAGGGCGGCGAGCAGGTACGCATGAGCAAGCGCGCCGGCATTTTCGTCACGGTCGCCGACCTGCTCGAGGAGGTCGACGCGGACGCGATCCGCTTCACCATGCTGATGCGCAAGAACGACGCGCAGATGACCTTCGACCTCGACCTCGCCGTTTCGCAGACGCGCGAGAATCCGGTCTTCTACGTGCAGTACGCGCATGCCCGCGCCCGCTCGGTGCTGCGCGCCGCCGACGAGCGCGGCATCGTGCCGGCGGATGACCTCGAAACCCTGCGAACCCTCGCCGATCCCGCGGAAATGGCGGTTTTGCGCCGCATGGCGCTCTGGCCGCGCCTGGTGGAGGGCGCCGCCCAGGCCCGCGAGCCCCACCGAATCGCGTTTTTCCTCTATGATTTAGCAAGTGACTTTCATATGCTATGGAACCGAGGGCGTGACGATGCTGCACTGCGGTTCCTGATCGAGGACCGCCCCGCCGAGACCGCGGCCCGCGTGGCCCTGGTCGCCGCGGTGGCCACGGTTCTGCGGTCGGGCATGCAGGTGCTGGGCGTCACCCCCGTCGAGGAGATGCGTTAGCGGCCGCCTTCCACTCGGTCTCCGGGGGCGGCCCCGGAGTGGAACGAGATGCGCCAGACCGGCCAGGCCTACGACGACCAGGGATACGACGACGGCTTCGCGATCCCGCGGCCAAGCGGGAATTTCCGCGTCCCCAGGCACCGCCCGGGCATGGACCGCACGACGCGCAGCATGATCGTCGTCGCCGCCGGCATCGCGCTGCTGATCGTCGCCGCGGTCGCCGTCCAGGCGATGCTGCGTCCGCACGGCTTGCCCGTCGTTGCCGCCCAGAGCGGCCCGTGGCGGGAGAAGCCGCTCAACCCCGGCGGGATGCAGGTCGAGGGCACGGGCAACGCCATCTTCAACGGCACCCGGCCCGTCACCCAGGACCAGGTGATGCCGGGCCCGGAGACGCCGGACCTCGCGGCGCTCGCGCATGACGCGCACCCGACCGCCACGCCCGCGACCGCCGCGAACCCCGCGCAGCCTGGAACGCCCGCGTCTCCCGCTCCGGCCGCCCCGCCACAGGCGCAGGCGCAGGCCCAGGGCCCAAGCAAGCCGCTGACGCCGCGGGGCGTCGAGGCCGTCGCCGCGATGCCGCTGCCGCCGCAACTCGCGCCCGCGCCACTGACCGCGCCCGCCCCGCAGACCACCGCAGCGGTACAGGCGCCCGCCAGCGCGCAGGTCGCCACCACGGCGCAGCCAGCCGGGGCCCCGCAGCCCGCCACCGCCGTCCAGGCCAGCGCGCTTCCACAGGCGACTTCGGTTCCTCAAGCCGCGGCGACCGCGCCGTACAGCCCGGTAACGCCGGCCGCCACGGTGCCCGCGGCCGCGCTGCCGGTTCCGCCGATGCCGGTCGCCCCGCCGAGAATCGCCGCCGCCGTGCCGAGCCAGCCCGCAAGCGGCGTGATGCCTCCGCCGGCCACCGCCGCGGCCACGCAGCCAGCCTCCACGCATGCCTCTTCAACGCAGACCGCCTTGGCGCAGGCCGCCGCCGGCACCGCGGTGGTGCAACTCGCCGCCCTGCCCACCGAGGCCGGGGCGCTCGCGGAGTGGCAGATCCTCTCGCGCCGGATGCCCGCTCTGCTCGGCGGACGCTCGCCCATGGTGACGAAGGCCCTGGTGAATGGCCACACCTGGTGGCGGCTGCGCACCGGCGGATTCGCCTCGCTTGGCGCGGCCCGCGATTTCTGCTCCCGGATCAAGGCCCAGGGCGGCGCCTGCGCGGCCGAAGGCTCATAGGACGCCACCCATCTCGATGCCTCCAACCCGCGCGGCGATCGTGGGCGTCGCCGGCACCGCCCTCGTGCCGGCGGAGCGCGACCTGCTGCGGGCGCTGCCGCCGGCTGGCGTGATCCTCTTCGCCCGCAACATCGCCGACCCGCCGCAACTCGCCGCCCTCATCGCCGATATCCGTGCCTGCGCCCCCGGCGTGCTGCTGATGGTCGACCAGGAGGGCGGGCGCGTCGCCCGCCTGCGTCCGCCACACTGGCCCGCCCGCCCTGCCGCCGCGACGCTGGTGACGGCCGAAGCGGCGAGGGCAGGGGGCCACGCCATCGGCCAGGACGCCGCCTCGGCAGGGTTCGATGTCGTCGCCGCCCCGGTGCTGGACCGCGCGCTGCCCGGCGCGAGTTCCGTCGTCGGCGACCGCGCCTTTCCCGGCGACGCGCACGCGGTCGCCCGCCTCGGCCGTGCCTTCGCCGAGGGGCTGATGGCGCCCGGAATCCTGCCCGTGGGCAAGCACGTCCCCGGCCACGGCCGCGCCCGGGTGGACAGCCACGAGACGCTGCCGGTGGTCGACGGCATCGACGAGGACGACCTGCTGCCCTTCGCCGCCAACGCCGACCTGCCCTGGATGATGACGGCCCACGTGCTGTTCACCGCCTGGGACCGCGCCCGCCCGGCCACGCTCTCGCCCGTGATCCTGCGCGAGGTCGTGCGGCGCCGCATCGGCTTCGACGGCGTGCTGGTCTCGGACGACCTCGCCATGGGCGCGCTGGCGGATCCCGCAGTGGGAGGCTCGGCGGTGGACCGCGCACTTGCCTGCCTCGAGGCCGGTTGCGACCTTGCCATGTGGTGTCCCGGCGACGACGCCACCGCGGACGTGTTGCGCGCCGTCCCGCCGCTCACGCCCGAGGCCATGGCCCGCCTGGCCCGCGGCCGGGAACGCGTCGCCGGGGTCTCGCGCCGGCAGGCCATTTGAGGCTAGACCCGGGTCGCCCTCGCCTGTAACCGCCGGGGCAGACCCCGGAGCCGCCTTGATCGACATCATCCTCTCCCTGCTGGCCGCGGTGCTGGCGATCACCCTGCACGAGGCCGCGCACGGCTACGCGGCCCTCGCGCTCGGCGACGACACCGCGCGCCGCGCCGGGCGACTCTCGCTCAACCCGCTGGTGCACGTCGACCGGGTCGGCACCATCCTGCTGCCCGGCCTGCTGCTCATCGCGCAGCTTCTCACCATCCACCGCATCGCCTTCATGTTCGGCTGGGCGAAGCCGGTGCCGGTGGCCGCCTGGCGCTTCCCCAACCCGCGGCGCGGCATGATGTGGGTCGCCATGGCCGGGCCGGGAATGAACTTCCTGCTCGCCTGGCTGGGTGGCCTCGCCTTTCACCTGCTGCCGGTGCTGCCCGCCGTGCTGGGCCCGGCCGCGCAGACCTTCCTCATCGCCTTCATCGTCACCAACCTCGTGCTGGGCCTGTTCAACCTGATCCCGATACCGCCGCTCGATGGCGGCCGCATCGCGGTGGGATTGCTGCCGGAGAACGCGGCGCGGGTCTGGGCGCGCACGGAGCGCTACGGCATCCTCGTCGTGCTGCTTCTCGTCTTCCTGCTGCCGGAGGCGGCGCGCGAGATGGGCCTCGCCTTCGACCCGGTGGGCGCGGCACTGGACCACGTCCTGCCGGCGGCGCTGCGCGTCGTGCTGATCCTTTCGGGCAACCACCCGTGAGCGGGGCGCCGACGCTCTTCGAGGCCGCCGCCCAGGCGTCCCGGCCCGCCCCGGCGCCGGCCACGTCCGAGGCGGACGCGCTGGTGGTGCGGCTGGAGGGGTTCGAGGGCCCGCTCGACCTGCTGCTGGAACTCGCCCGCGCGCAGAAGGTGGACCTCGCCCGCGTGTCCATCCTGGGCCTCGTCGAGCAGTACCTCGCGGTGATTGAGGGCGCGCGCCGCGTCCGCCTGGAGCTTGCGGCCGACTGGCTGGTGATGGCCGCCTGGCTCACCTGGCTCAAGTCGCGCCTGCTGCTGCCCAAGGGCGACGAAGCGGCGGACGAAGGCGCGCTGGCGGCCGACGTCCTCGCCGCCCGCCTCGCCGAACTGGCCCGCATGCGCGCCGCCGCCGCCTGGCTCGGCACCCGCCCGCAGCTCGGCCGCGACGTGTTCGCCCGCGGCGCCCCGGAATCGCTCACGGAGATCGACCGCTCGCGGCTCGCGCTCGACCTGTCGAGCCTGCTGCGTGCCTATCTTGCCGCCGTCCGCCGCGCCGCCGGCCAGCGCGTCTGGAAGCCAAGCCCGCTCACCGTCTGGACCGTGAAGGACGCACTGGCGCGCCTCGCCCGCCTGGTCGGCAGCCTGCCGGACTGGTCGAGCCTGGAGGCGTTCCTGCCCATGGAGCTCGCCTCGCCCACGGAACGGCGGGCGGCGATAGCGAGCACGCTGATCGCGGGACTGGAAATGGCGCGCGGCGGGCTGGTGCGGCTGCGCCAGTCGGAGCCGTTCGCGCCGATCATGGTGCGTGCCGCAAGGGAAGGAGAGGAGGACCGGGTGGAGGAAACGGATGAGTGATGCGCCCCAACCGGAAGCCGTGACGCCGGAAGTGCCAGCGCCGGCGCACGCGACGCCACCAGCGCTCCCGGAGGCTGCTGCGCCGGCGCCAGCACAGGCCGAGGTCACCGAGGAACAGCTCCGCCTCGCCGAGGCGCTGATCTTCGCCGCCAGCGAGCCGGTGCCGACGCGCGCGCTGGTCCAGGCGCTGCCGGACGGCGCCGACGCCGACGCGGTGCTCGCCGCCCTGGCCGCCCGCTACGCCGGCCGCGGCGTGGAACTCACCCAGACCGCCGGCGGCTGGCAGTTCCGTACGGCCCCGGATCTCGCCCCCGCGCTCACCCGGGTCATTCCGCAGCCGCGCCGCCTGCCGCGCGCGGCGATGGAGACGCTCGCCATCATCGCCTACCACCAGCCGGTGACGCGCGCGGAGATCGAGGAGATCCGCGGCGCCTCCGTCTCCCAGGCCACGCTCGACGCGCTTCTGGAGGCGGGGCTGGTCGGGCCACGCGGCCGACGCGAGAGTCCCGGGCGCCCGGCGCTCTGGGGCACCACGGCCAATTTCCTTGCCCAATTCCAGCTCCAGAGCCTGCGCGACCTGCCGCGACGCGAAGAACTGCTGGTCGAGACCCCCAACGCCTCCAGCGCCGAGGTGTCCGCGGCGGTGCCGGCCGGGGAGGGCGAGGCGCCGGCGCCCGAGACGACGGCGGCGGAAGCCGCGAACCCGCCGGCGGAGCCCGCGCCCGATGGAACCCCCGACCCGGAGCCCGGTTCATGACGCCTTTGCAACGGCGGTTTTCCTTCTCCGCCCGGTCCTGCTAGCACGCGCCCATGTTTGGTCTTGCGTGGTCCGAGGTTCTGCTCATCGGGGCGGTGGCGCTGATCGCCATCGGCCCCAAGGATCTGCCCGTCGCCATCAAGGCGTTCACCGGGGCGATCAGGAAGGCGCGCCGTCTCGCCGCCGAATTCCAGAGCCATGTCGACGAGCTCGTGCGCGAGGCCGATCTCGGCGGCATCACCGATTCGCTGAACGAACTGCGCAATTTCGACGTCACGTCGACAGTCGAGAAGGCGGTCGATCCGGACGGCACACTGAAATCCGCCTTCTCCGGCGACATCCTGGGCGAGGGCGGCACGGCGGAGACCGCCACCACCCCGGTCGCCTCCGAACCCCTGGGGGAGGCCGCGCGGCCGCCGCAGATCGAGGGCATCCCGCCCTTCATTCCGCCCGAGATCGCCAACGCGCCCAAGCCGCCCGCCTTCATCCCGCCCGGCATCCTGCTGCCGCTCGAGAGCTGAACCCGAGAGAACCCGAGCCAAACGCGTGTCCGAAACCGAGACCCAAGACCCGATCAACGACAAGGCGATGCCGCTGCTCGACCATCTGATCGAGCTGCGCCGCCGCCTGCTGTGGTCGGGGGCCGCGTTCCTGATCGCTTTCCTCATCTGCTACTACTACTCGGCGTGGATCTATGGCTTCCTCGCCCGCCCGCTCGCCCAGGCGCTGCAGGGCCAGCCGCACACGCAGCTGATCTTCACCCAGCTCTACGAGGCCTTCTTCACCTACCTGAAGGTCGCGATGTTCGGGGCGCTGTTCATCTCCTTTCCGGTGCTGGCCACCCAGCTCTGGATGTTCGTCGCCCCGGGGCTGTATCGCAGCGAGAAGCGCGCGATGCTGCCCTTCCTGATCGCCACCCCGATCCTGTTCATCATGGGAGCGGCGCTCGCCTATTTCTTCGTCTTCCCATTCGCCTGGCGCTTCTTCCTCTCATTCCAGTCCCCCAAGGGCGGCGGCGGCCTGCCGATCGTGGCGATGCCGCGCGTCTCGGAATATCTCGCCCTCGTGATGAAGCTGATCCTGGCATTCGGGGTTGCCTTCGAGCTGCCGGTCGGCCTCTCGCTGCTCGCCAAGGTCGGGATCCTGACCTCCAAGCAGCTCAAGGCCTACCGGCGCTATGCCTATGTCGGCATGTTCGTCATTGCCGCCGTGCTCGCCCCTCCGGACGTCTTTACCCAGACCGGTCTCGCCGTGCCGCTGATCCTGCTTTATGAGAGCTCGATCATCGCCGCGCGCATGGTCGAGCCCAAGCGCGACGAAGCGGACGAGAGCGAGGATTGACGGCCGGCTTCCGGCGGTCTCGGATTAGTCACCAGGAACCAGGGACC
>JAJYFW010000041.1 GCA_021785335.1 Pseudomonadota bacterium | reverse complement strand
CCGTTCCAGCCCGACGCGCATTTCCATGCCACCAGCGCGGCGCTGGAGTTCGGCGTGCGGGTGCGGCAGGTGCCGGACCTGATCGTGATGGGGGACGGCATGTGCGGCGGCGTGCGCGCGCTGCTGGACGGCCCGCCGCCCGAGGCGAGCGACTTCGTCGGCCCCTGGATGCGCATCGCCGAGAAGGCGAGGCGCCGCGTGCTGGAATGCCGGCCGGCCGACCCGCAAACGGAATGCGAGCGCGAGGTGGTGAAGGAGTCGCTCGCCAATCTGCTGACGTTTCCCTGGATCGCCGGGCGCGTGGCCGACGGGCGGCTGCGCCTGCATGGGGCGACGTTTGATATCCGCTTCGGCAAGCTGTGGGTGTTGCAGGCGGACGGGGGGTTTGCCGAGGCGTGAGGCCGGAGGCGAGCAACGTTTTCGGATGGCATCGTGTGCTATGGTTACGATCATGGACAGAAAATCCCGCTTCCCGATCCGGCGCTATGCCAGCCTGGAGGCGATGAAGGCCGAGGAATACGACTATTGGCAGCAGCGGCCCGCGCATGAGCGCATGGACGCCGTGACCGAATTGACCGCGGAGGCCTACGCCCTCAAGGATTCATCACCCAATGTATCCCGACTTCAAAGAACTCTTGTCCATCTTAAACGCTGAGAAGGTCAAATACCTCGTTGTCGGCGGCCATGCCGTCTCGCTTCACGCACAGCCGCGCGCCACCAAAGACCTCGATATCCTCATTAAGCCCGATAAGGCGAACGTGCGCGAACGCTACGCGCGACATCCCGCAGCGCGCCGAGGTGCGTGACCAGCAGATCGGAGCCGCGGTCCTGCAGGTTCGCGGTGAAGAAAGAAGTTCCGCCTCGAACCCGATTGCGGCGATCGCGGGGCATCGGCGACGCAGGCCTTGTTTCGGACAATGGCGGAATGCGCTGCGCTTTTCCGCCTCACGCTTGCGGATGGTTCTATATCGTAATTACTCGATGCAAGAAATGCCGCCAGACCTACTCGAAGAAGTCCTCATCGACTTTCTTGATGTGGAGGACTTCCTCGATCCGGCAGCCCACATTGTAGCGGATCATGAGCCTGGCCAACTGCTCACCGTCGATCAGGACGATCCGCTTGCTGAGGAAGTCAGCAGTTTCCTTAGCGGACGGTGAGAAGGTTGAGGTGGTCACGAACAGGCCCTTCGTCGCCTTGTGCCGGTCGAGGCTTCCAAAGAAGTCCCGGATCGCCCCGGCGCCGATGTTGTTTCCCTCAGCATAGCGCTTGGCCTGAATGTAGACGCGGTCAAGGCCAAGAGCGTCTTGATCGATCACGCCGTCAACACCGTCGTCGCCGCTACGCCCAAGCGCGCGGCCGGCATCTGCGGCGGAGCCGCCATAGCCCATACCGAGAAGAAGATTGACGATGAGACGCTCAAAAAAGGCGGGTGGCGCTTTGCGAACTCGGTCGAGCAGATCCTGTGCGAGGGATGTCTCTACCTGCTTGTGCGCAACTCGCATGATTTCATCAGGCGTTTCCGTGCGGCTTGCGAGCGTCGGTTCGATCGGCTGCGCGCCCTGCGCTGCGTCCTCGGCCGACTTTTCTTTGAACTGGCGGAATTCAGCGAACTGATTGAGGAATTCGTTGTCGATGCGCGCAGGATGCGAAGCAATCACCTGCTGACCGCGTTCGGTGATCCTGAAATGCCCGCGCCGCGTGCTCTCCAGCAGGCCGGCCTTGGTGAGGTAAGTTTTGGCCCAGTGAACGCGGTTGCCGAACAGTGTCTGTTTGCCTGATGGCAATAGTTGCGTTTTCTCATTCTGGGTGAGGCCCAGTTGTTCCGCGAGGCGGTCAACAGCGTCACCTATGCGGATTTCGCCGACGGCCGACACCATCAAAACGGGAAGCATAAGGGATTGATAATCAGGGACGGGCATTCGTCGAACCTAGTCAGTGCGGACCGTCGAGCAAAGAGTCCTTGCGAGGGCGGGTGCAACCCATAGGCGCCAGGATAGCAACGGGGACACCTGCACCGGCACGTTTTCCCCCACCTCACCCCGACCCTCTCCGCCCCCAGGGGCGGAGAGGGAGAAGCAAACGGCGGTTCAGCGGTGCCCGCATGGTGGCTCTCCCATCATGGTAACGCCGCCTGATGCGCTCCCTCTCCGCCCCGTTGGGGCGGAGAGGGCCGGGGTGAGGTGGGGCCTGGCCACCCCCGTATCGATGGCGTTTGGCAACAACGGGCTGCATCGCCCAAACACAGCAGCCCGCAAGCTATCTTAGCGCCTATGGCGGGTGGGGCCCCTCTCCCCCAATCTCATGTTCAATAATGTCCCTTATCAAATAGCGAACCCGGAATGTAAGAGTGCGGCCACGTACCCGCGCAGGGCTTCGTGCCGAGGTCGTGCGATCCGACCGGATTCGCCAGATTTCGCGCGACTCGCCGCCTTCCTGTTAAGTTTGGGGAATGCCCGACCTGCAACCCGACCTGTTCGCGGCCCTGCCGACCCCTGCCGCCGAACGCCCGTGCGACGAGGTGGTCGCCATCATCCGCGCGGACAACGCCTTCCGCTTCGACAAGGACGCGCTGCCGCCCGAGGAAGGCGCGGCGCTGTGGGCCGCGTCCGACGCCGAGATGGAGCGGCTCTATGCCATCATGAACGCGGGCAAGGACCCCGATCCGGGCGATTAGGCGCCGGTCAGGCCGCCTGGCGCGGCGCCAGTGCCGCCGGCAGGGCGCCGATGGCGTGGTCGATCAGCCGCGCATCGGCGTCGGCCGGCAGTCCGTCGCGAATCGCCTGCGCCGCCGCGCTGGTGGCGATCTCGGCGGCCAGCATCCGCACCTCGTCCACCGCGGCCTTCTCGGCGGCGGCGATGCGGTCCATCGCCATCCGCTCGCGCCGGTGCGCCGCCGCCTCGGCGTCCGCCGCCGCTTCCTGCGCCACCCGCACCGCTTCCTGCTGCGCGCGTTCCAGCAGCGCGCGGGCCTCCGCCAGCGCCGCCTCGCGGCGGGCGCGCGCGTCCTGCAGCATCGCCTCGGCCTCCTGGCGCAGCCGCTGCGCCTCCGCCAGCTCGGCGCGCACGCCCTGCGCGTGCTTGTCCAGCAGCCCCGCCAGCGGCTGCCACAGCTTGCGGCCGAACACGACGAAGAACACGATGAAGGCGATCGCGACCCAGGTGCGCGGATTGGCGAAGAAGCTTTCTTCGTGCATGTCGCCCTCCCTACGCCGCCCGCGCGCGGCGCGCCGCCACGGCGGACGCCACCGCCCGATCCACCAGGCCACGATCGACCGAGGTGCCGGTCAGCCGCCCGACCACGGCGTGCGCCGTGTCCGTCGCCACCTCGCCCAGCGCCGCCAGCGCCGCGCTGCGCGCCGCGCCGATGCGTTGCTCGGCCGCCGCGATCTCTGCGTCGAGCTTCACATTCAGCGTCGCCGCCTGCGCCGCCGCGGCCGCCTTCGCCGCCTCCAGCGCGGTTGCGATTTCCGCCTGCGCGCCGGCGTGCGCCGTGCGCGTTGCCTGCGTCAGCTCGGCCACCGCCGCGTCCGCCTCCGCTTTCGCCTGGCGCGCCGCGTCCAGGTCGCGGGCGATATGGGACGCCCGCTCATCCAGCACCGAGCTCACCTGCGGCAGCGCGAAGCGGGCGGCGAGGATGTAGAGCACGATGAAGATCAGCGTGCCCCACACCACCTGGCTCAGCGTCAGCGGGTTGGCGAAGTCGAGCTGCGGCATGCCACCCGCCGCGTGGGCGGCAGCCGGCAGCAGCAGCAGCAGCGCGGCCAGCAGCGCCTGCATCGGTGTCAGACGAACAGGATGATGAACGCGATCACCAGCGCATACAGCGCCACCGCTTCCGTGAGCGCGAAGCCCAGGATGGCGATGCCGAACACGCTGTCGCGCGCGCTCGGGTTGCGCGCCACGCTGGTCACCAGCGCGGAGAAGATCTGGCCGATCCCCATGCCGACGCCGAACAGGGCGATGACGGAGAGGCCCGCGCCAATCTGCTTTGCGGAAGCGAGATCCATGTATCCGGTTCCTTGGTGTTGCGCCCGAAACTTTCGGGATCGAGGGAGGGAGGCGAATTCGGACTCAGTGCAGATGCACCGCGTCGTGGAGATAGATGCAGGTGAGGATCGCGAACACGTAGGCCTGCAGCGTCGCGACCAGGATTTCGAAGCCGATCAGCGCGACGTTCACCGCGACCGCCACGGCGGCCGGCAAATAGCCGGCCCAGCCGATCGCGCCGAGCATGATGGTGAAGGCCGCGAACACCTCCAGCATGACGTGGCCGGCCATCATGTTGGCGAACAGACGCACGGACAGCGAGATGATGCGCGAGAGATACGAGAGCACCTCGATCGGCACCAGGATCGGCGCCAGCGCCACCGGCACGTCCTTCGGCATGAAGTAGCTGAAGAAGTGCAGCCCGTGGATGCGCAGCGCCACCGCCGTGACCAGCAGCACCACGAACAGCGCCAGCGCCACCGTCACCGCGATGTGGCTGGTGAAGGTGAAGTCGTACGGCCAGACGCCGAGCAGGTTGCCGAACAGGATGAAGAAGAACAGCGTGAACACGAACGGGAAGTAGCGCTTTCCCTCCGGGCCGATGTTGTCCACGCACATCGACATGACGGCGCCGTAGGCCATTTCGGCGGCGGCCTGCAGGCGCCCCGGCACCATCGCGCGCGGGCGCATGCCGAACCACAGCAGCGCCAGCGTCAGCGCGCCCGCGATCACCATGAACAGGTTCGACTGGGTGAAGTTGACCGAGGCGCCGACCGGGCCGAGGGTCGTGTGCAGGGTGAACTGGCTGAGCGCGTCGATGCCGCCGGAGGTGCTGGCCGCCACAGTCCGTCCTCGTCCTCTGGGCGATGCCGCCCGGTTATTCCCCGCGTCCGTCCGCGCCGCGCCGCGGCCCCATGAGCCGCCAGACATTCAGCACGCCGGCCGCACCCCCCAGCAGCACGAACAGCGCCATGAAGACCGGCGCGGTGTGCAGCCAGTGGTCCAGTCCCCAGCCTATGGCCACCCCAAGCACGAGGGCCGAGACCAGTTCGATGCCGACCCGCATGCCAAGGCCGAGGGCCGAGGTGGGCAGGCCGCCGACGCGCGAGGGACCCGGCGGAACGGACGGAGGCGCGAGGCCCCGCCGCTCGCGGGCAGCCCGGAGCCGCGCCTCGAAGGACTGCCCCTCGTTGCCGCCCTGACCGCCCTCGGTGCCGCTCATGCGTGCGTCCTTTCAGCAAGTCGCCCTGCCGGAAGGCGGCCGGTTGCTACCGTCGGGTTGCGGTCCTGTCAATAACCGCCGAGGTCGGCGGGGAGGGGGCGCCAGCCAGCCGGAAAAAGCAGGCCCTTCCCCGGGCGGGAAAGGGCCTGGCTGCACCCTCGCCCGCTGCGCGGGAGAGGGGCGGGGGAGCGATTATCCGTGTCAGCTGCTGCTGTTGCGATTGCCGGTGAGCTGCAGCAGCAGCATGAACAGGTTGATGAAATTGAGGAACAGCGACAGCGCATCGTACACGCTGCGCCGCGCCGCCACCTCGCTGCCGTAGGCGTAGGAAAACTGCACGTAGTCCGCCTTGATGCGCTGCGTGTCGTAGGCGGTGAGGCCGACGAACACCAGCACGCCGATGATGCTGATGGCGAACTGCAGCCCGGCGCTGCCGACGAAGATGTTGACCAGTCCTGCGATGATGATGCCGAACAGACCCATCAGCAGGAAGCTGCCGAACCGCGTCAGGTCGCTTTTGGTGGTATAGCCCCACAGGCTCATGGCACCGAACGTCGCCGCGGTGATGAAGAACACGCGGACGATGCTCTCGCTGGTATAGATCAGGAAGATGTTGGTCAGGCTGGCGCCCATTGCCGCGCAGAACAGCCAGAACAGCGTCTGCACCGTGCGCGTGGAGAGCTTGTTGACGCCGAAGCTGAGCACCAGCACGAAGCCGAGCGGCGCGATCATGGCGAGCCAGGCGAGCGGCCCGGCGGCGTGGCGCATGCCGTACGGCGTCTGCACCAGCGGGTAGAACAGGTCGATCAGGCTGGTGTTGGCGATGACATAGGCGACGATGCCGGTCAGCAGCAGCCCCGAGGTCATCCAGTTATAGACGCGCAGCATGTATGCGCGCAGGCCGGCGTCCAGCACCGCCTCGGTCTGTGCCGCGCGGGCGCCGGTATAGGTCCGATAGTCGGGACTGATAGCCATGGTGGTCACTTCCCCTCTCGGGCAAATTGCCCTGTATGGTAACATCTTGGGACAGCCGTCCGCACGATCAAGCGAAATCGGCGTAATCCGGCGCCGGGTCAGTCCTCGTCGACCGGCGGCAGGCGCAAATTGGCTGGGCCGTTGATCTCGGGCACGCCTTGCTCGACCAGGGCAGCCATTGCCGCAAGCCCCTCCGGCGTGAGCCAGGGGGGCGGGCCGGCGTCAGCCAGCGCTGCCAATCGCTTTGCCGCATTCTCCAGCGACGGCAGACCGTCATCCGTGTCGTCGCCGGAAACTCCTCGTAAATGAGCTTTCATCGCCTCACCTCGCGCCAGCAATATGGCGACGGAGTGGTCGTGTCGGCAAGGGTGAAGCCGTAGCGTCCGACATAGAGGGGAATCAGCGCCGCAAGCGGCTGAACAACGCGCATCTCGGATGCGCCGATCGCCGCGCAATACTGCTCCAGCGCGGTCAGCACCACGGCCAGCACTTTCCCGCGAAGGGGATGGGTGGGGTCCGGAGACGCCTCGACGTAGTGAAGCGAGCAGTTGGAGCGGCTTGCAGATGGCCTCCCGAGCGCCAGGGCGCAGATCCGGCCCGCGCAGTGTATCTCCAGCTCGAATCTTGCGGGATCCCGCCGGAACCATTCCCTCATGTCGATCCACGGCCAGTTGACCCGCCGGCGGGGATCGGCTTCCCAGGTCAAGGCCGTCAGAGGCAGGCCAAACAGGGTGAACTCACCGAGTTCGATGTCGATGTTGCTTAACGCGAGGTCTTGCGTCAGCGCTCTGGCAGCCTGGCTGAACGCCATGGCGCGCAGCCTGCGGTAGCGTTCTTCGGCTTTCAGCCGGCTCACCCGTTCCCCCTTGGCGTGCCCGATCACTCATTGCGCAGCAGCGGCCCCGCCTTGGCTCGCAGCGCCGCGGCCGTGCCGGCGTAGCCGACCGCCAGCATCAGCGCCAGCGACCCCGCCACCGTCAGCGCCAGCCGTGCCGGCAGGAACACCCAGGCGGCGCCGACCACGAACCGCATCACCCCCCAGCTCGCCAGCGTCCCCACCGCCGCCGCCAGCACGCCCGCGGCAAGGCCGATCAGGCCGAACTCGGTGAGCCACGCCGCCCGGATCTGCGCCCGGCTGGCACCGAGGGTCTTCAGGATGACCGCCTCCTGCACCCGCCGCCGCTGCCCGGCCGCGACCGCGCCGGCCAGCACCAGCGCCCCCGACGCCAGCGCCACCGATCCGGTCGCCGTCAGCGCGACCGCGACTTTCCCCAGGATGTCGGCGACCGCCTGCAGCACGTCGGCAACCCGGATCGCCGAGACGTTGGGGAATGCGTCCGTTACCGCGGTCAGCAGTCCGCCCTGCATGTCGGGCGCGGCGCGCACCGTCGCGATATGCGTGTGGGGCGCGCGCTCCAGCAGGCCGGGGCTGGCCACCAGGACAAAGTTCAGCCCCATGCTGCGCCAGGCGATGTCGCGCAGGCTGGCGATGCGCAGGTCGATGTCGCGGCCGAGCACATTGAGCCGGATCGTGTCCCCCACCCCGACACCCCAGCCGCGCGCCAGCCCGGCATCGAACGAAACCAGCGGCGGGCCGTGATAGTCCGCCGGCCACCACGCCCCCGCCACCAGCCGCGTGCCCGCGGGCATCGCCGCCGCATAGGTCAGGCCGCGATCGCCGCGCAGCGCCCAGGCGGTCTCCGCCGTCGCATGCATGCGCTCGGCCGGCACGCCGTTCACCGCCACCACGCGGGCGCGCAGGCTCGGCACTTCCTGCAGGTCGGACACCCCCGGCGTCCGCGCGATCAGGCGGCGGAACGCCGGCATCTGATCGTTCTGCAGGTCGATGAAGAAGAAGCTCGGCGCCACGTCGGGCAGTTGCTCGGCCACCTCGCGCTGCAGGTTGCCCTGCATCAGCGCCACCGCCGCCAGCGTCGCCAGCCCCAGTCCCACCGAGACCAGCAGCAGCGGCGTCGCCGTGCCCGGCCGGTGCAGGTTGGCAAGACCCAGCCGTGCCCAGGCGCGCCGCGGCGCCGGCACGTGGGCGGCGGCGAAGCTGAGCCCGGCAGCGCCCAGGCGGAACAGCGCCAGCGTCGCCGCTGCGGCGGCGCAGAAGCCGAGCGCGAAGCCGCGCCGCTCCGCCGTCGCCACCACCAGCCCGATCAGCGCCGCCACCAGCGCCGCCTCCGCCAGCATCAGCGCGCGCGGCGGCCAGGCGCGGGCGGGCAGCAGCGCGTCGCGGAACAGCGCGCCGCCGGAAATGCGCAAGGCGCGCGCCAGCGGCCACAGCGCGAAGGCGGCGGCGGTCAGCAGCCCGCAGGCAGCCGCCAGCGCCAGCGGTCCCGCGAACACGCCAAACTGCGGCGCCGCCGGCAGCAGCGCGGCGAACAGCGGCGCGGCCAGCACCGGCAGCGCCGCCCCCGCCGTCAGGCCGAGCAGCACGCCAAGGCCGGACAGCGCCATCACCTGGATCAGGCAGACGAAGAACACGAGGCGCGGCGAGGCGCCGAGGCAGCGCAGGATGGCGATGCCGCGCGCCCGTGCCGCGAGCCATGCCCGCACCCCGTTGGCGACGCCGATGCCGCCGACCAGCAGCGCGGTCAGCCCGACCAGCGTCATGAACAGGCTGGTCTGGGCGATGAACCGCGCCACCCCCGGCGCCGCGTCGCGCGGGCCGCGCAGCCGCCAGCCGGTGTCCGGGAACGCCGCCCGCAACGCCGCCATCACCGGCCCCGCCGCCGCGCCCAGCGGCAGGGCGGCGCGCAGCCGGTACTCCACGATCGACCCCGGCTGCACCAGGCGGGTCGCCGGCAGGGCGGCGAGCGAGATCAGTACCCGCGGGCCGAGTACGGACGGACTCGCCGCCCGGTCCGGCTCGTTCGTGAGCGTGCCGCGCAGCGCGAGCGTCGCCTCGCCCAGCCGCACCCGCGCGCCCGGCGCCAGCCCGAGCCGCTGCAGCACCAGCGGCTCCGCCACCACGCCGCCATCCGCCAGGGCGCGGGTCACCGACTGCGGCGGAGCGAGGCCGGCCGCGCCGACCAGCGGCCAGGCGCCGTCCACCGCCTTCAGCTCCACCAGCATGCGCGCGCCCGACG
>JAJYFW010000040.1 GCA_021785335.1 Pseudomonadota bacterium | reverse complement strand
GCTTCGGCATGGCGCCGGTGCGCCACGGCAAGGTGGTGCCGCCGGCCGACTTCAACGCCTGGCCGGAGGCGGACCAGCAGGCCACGCGGGACGCCATCGGCGAGCTCGAGAAGGAGCTGGAGGAGACGCTGCGCTCCATCCCGCGCATGGAGAAGGAACAGCGCGACGCGGTGCGCGCGCTCGACCGCGAGACCGCGAGCCAGGCCGTTGCCCAGCTCTTTGTGCAGCTGCGCGCGCAGTTCGAGGATTTGCCCGCGGTGCTCGCGCATATCGACGCCATCCGCGCCGACCTGCTGGAGAACCTGCCGCTGCTGATGTCGGCGGAGGCGACGGAGCCCGGCGCCATGCAGGCGGCGATGCGCACCGGCGGGCCGTTCGGCCGCTACGAGGTCAACGTCGTCGTGACGGAAGTGGACCATTCGCCCGGAGCGCCGGTGGTGGAGGAGCCGCACCCCACGCTCGCGAACCTGGTCGGGCGCATCGAATACCTGCAGATCCAGGGCGCGCTCGTTACCGACTTCCGGCTGATCAAGGCCGGCGCCCTGCACCGCGCCAACGGCGGCATGCTGCTGCTCGACGCGCGCAGCCTGCTCTCCGAGCCGTTCACCTGGTCGGCGCTCAAGCGCGCGCTGCGGCGGCGCGAGATCACCATCGAGGACGTCGGGCGCTTCATGGGCCTCAACATGACCGTTTCGCTGGAGCCGGACCCGATCCCGCTCGACGTCAAGGTGGTGCTGATGGGCGACCGCCTGCTCTACTACATGCTGAGCGTGCTCGACCCGGACTTCGCCGAGGAATTCAAGGTTCTCGCCGATTTCGACGACGACACCGACCGCTCGCCCGAGAGCGAGGCGATGCTGGCGCGCATGATCGGCGACATCGCCTCGGGCGAGCAGCTGCTGCCGCTCGACCGCGGGGCCGTCGCGCGCATGGTCGAGCATGCCTCGCGCATGGCGGAGGACGCGCGCAAGGTCACGCTGCTGGCCGAGGGCCTGCACGACCTGCTCGTCGAGGCGGGCCACCTCGCGGCGAAGGCCTCGCGCAAGGCGGTGACGCGCGCGGACGTGGACGGCGCGATCGCGCGGCGCATCCACCGCCTCTCGCGCATCCGCGAGCGCAGCCAGGAGATGGTCCTGCGCGACATCGCGCTGATCGAAACCAGCGGCGCGCGCGTGGGGCAGATCAACGGGCTCGCGGTGCTCGGCTTCGCGGGCTACGCCTTCGGCCACCCCTCGCGCATCACCTGCCGGGTGCGGCCTGGCAGCGGCAAGATCCTCGACATCGAGCGCGAGGCGGAGCTGGGCGGCAAGCTGCACAGCAAGGGCGTGCTGATCCTCTCGGGCTTCCTCGCCGGCCGTTACGCCCTCGACATGACGATGTCGCTCTCCGCGAGCCTGGTGTTCGAGCAGACCTATGGCGGCGTCGACGGCGACAGCGCCTCCTCCACGGAGCTGTATGCGCTGCTCTCGGCCCTTTCGGACCTGCCGCTGCGCCAGGACCTCGCGGTGACGGGCTCGGTGAACCAGCATGGCGCGGTGCAGGCGATCGGCGGCGTCAACGACAAGATCGAGGGATATTTCGACATCTGCGCCGGACGCGGCCTCACCGGCACGCAGGGCGTGCTGATCCCCGCCTCCAACGTGCAGCACCTGATGCTGCGCCAGGACGTGGTGGAGGCGTGCGCCGCCGGCCGGTTCGCCGTCTATCCCGTGCGCACGATCGACGAGGGGATCGCGCTGCTGACCGGCCGGCCGGCGGGCGAGCGCGGCGCGGACGGGCTCTATCCCGCCGGCAGCGTCAACCGCGCGGTGGAGGACCGGCTGCGGCGGTTCGCCGAGGTGGCCAAGGCCGCGCACAAGGAGAACGACGCGGAGAAGTCCGGCGGGAAGTCCGCGGAGAAGTCCGGGGAGAAGATCACATGAGCGCCAAGCCGCGCGACGACGACGGCAGGGTGGTCGTCGGCCTCTGGCAGGCGGCGATGGACGCCTCGGCCATGCAGGCGGCGGCGGAACTGGCGCGGCTGCTCAGCCTCGACCTGCACGCGCTGTTCGTCGAGGACGAGGCGCTGATCACCATGGCCTCGCTGCCCTTCGCGCGCGAGATAAGGCTCACGACCCATACCTGGAGCAAGCTCAGCAGCGAGGACATCGAGGCGCAGATGCACGTGGCCGCGCTGCGCGCGCAGCGGCTGGTGGACGAGGCCGCGAAGGCCGTGGGCATCGCCAGCGCCTTCGAGATCGTGCGCGGCGACCCCGCCGCCTGCATCGCCACCGTCTGCCGCGCGAGCGACATCCTGGTGGTCGCCGAGCGCGGCCGGCCCAGCCTGCCCGCCGGCGCCGCGCTCCCGCGCGAGGCGGAGGAGACGCCCGCGCGCTCCATCCTGCTGCTGCCGGAACGGCCGGCGGCGCGGCGCGGCAGCATCGTCGCGGTGCCCGCCGACATGCGCGACCCGGCGCTGGACACCGCCTGCGCGCTGGCCGCCGCGACCGGCGAGGATCTCGTCATCCTCCTCGCGCCGGGCACCACGCCGGAAGCGGCGCGCGAGGCGGTGGACCACGCCCGCGCGGCGGGGCTCGGCAGGCAGCACGTCGCGACCCGCCTCGTCCACGGCGAGGACGCGCGCGACTGGCTCGCGACCATGACCGGGCTGCGCGAGCGGCTGATCGTCATCGGCGGCACCTCGCCGCTCGCCGCCTTCGCCTCGCGCCTGGTCGCGGCGCGCAACGTTGCGGTGCTGCTCACCCGCGCGTGATCTGGATCAAGGCCGCGCCGGGCGAGATCCCGCAGCCTCCCGCCGCGAGGAAACGACAGCGAGAGGAAAACCGATGACGCTCACCATCCTGCAGCCGCCCGGCTGGAAGCGGCCGCGCGGCTATTCCAACGGCACCACGGGCGAGGGCCGGATGGTGTTCGTCGCGGGCCAGGTCGGCTGGGACGAGCGGGAAGTCTTCGCGCCGGGCGGGCTGGTGGCGCAGGTGGCCCGCGCGCTGCGCAACATCGTCGCCATCCTGCGCGAGGCGGGCGCGGAGCCCACCGACCTCGCGCGCGTCACCTGGTACGTGAAGGACATGCCCGCCTTCCGCGCCGCGAGCGAGCCGCTGGGGCAGGCGTGGCGCGAGATCATCGGCCGCCACTACCCCGCGATGACCGTGGTCGGCGTGGTCGACTTCATCGACGCCGGCGCGCTCGTCGAGATCGAGGCGACGGCGCTGGTGCCGCCCGGGCGGGGCTGACCCCGCTCAGGCGCGCGGCACCGCCAGCGGCAGTTCCAGCGCGAGCCGCCGGTGCGGGCGGAAGCCGGAACGGTCGAGGAAGGAAGCGAGCGCGAACTGGTTCCACCCCACCTCGGTGCGCAGCGTCTCCACCCGCAGCGCGCCGAGGTTGATCAGCAGCTGGGAGAGCAGCGCGCGCGCGAGCCCCTTGTGCGAGCGTTGCGGATCGACACCGATCGTGTCCATCGCCGCCTCCGGCTCCGCCTGGCCGAACTCCCCGAACGCCACGCGCGCCATGACGAAGCCCGCCGGCGCCCCGTCGCGCTCCGCGACGAGCGAGACGCGCACGGCGGATTCCTCCATCGCCTCCTCCATCTTGCGCGCGAAATAGGCGCCGCGGTCGCGCCCGGTGATGCGCCGGTCGATCGCCACCAGCGCCGGCAGGTCCGCGCGCGTCATCGAGCGCACCGGCACGCTGTCGCGCGCCTCGGCGTCCGCGAACGCGTCCTCGCGCGGCACCGCGCCGAGGATGGGGCGCGCCAGCACCAGCCGCGGCGCCAGCTCGAAGCCGTTGCGCGCGAAGAAGCCGAGCAGCGCGTGCTCGCGCCAGTCCACCTCCGTCGTCAGCGCCGCGACACCCTGCGCGCGCAGGTGCTCCACGAGATGGGAGAGCAGCGTGCGGCCGACGCCGCTGCCGGAAGCCGCGACGCCGATCGCGTCCAGCGCCGCCTGCCGCCGGTCCGCGCCGAACTCGCCCTCGTAGAGCCGCGCCAGCACGAAGCCCGCCATGCCGCCGTCGCGCTCGGCCGCGAAGGCGGCGAAGGAGGCGGGCTCGCGCGCAAGCTGGGCCAGGCGGCGGGTGAAGAAGGCGCCGCGCGGCCGGCCGGAGAGCACGCGGTCGATCGCCGCCACGGCGTCCGCGTCGGAGGCCCTGAGCGCGCGCAGGCCGATCGGTGCGTTCATGGTCGTTTCCTCTCCTCAATGTTGCGCGGCGTAGTCCATGGCGAGCCGCCCGTCCGTCTCCGCGTCCAGCGCGTCGTCGAGCGCCGGCAGCAGCGCCATCTCCTCCTTCTCGACATGCGCGGCGAGCGCGCCGGCGAGATCCCCGGCCCCGGCATGGAAGCCGCGCCACAGCGCCGGGTCGAACCCGCAGGCGAGCGCCGCGCGCACCATGTCCGCGAGGTGCGCCGCCGCCGGCAGCATCGCGCGGTGTTCCTCCGCCAGCATGGCGGTGAGCGCCTCGTCGTCGAGCAGCGGGAACAGCGCGCGTTCCTCGAAGGCGAAATGCGTCGCGATCTCGCGCGAGACGGCGTCGGCGAAGTCGCGCAGCACGGCCGCGACGACGGGTGCAGAGGCGACCGGGGCCACGGCGGGGGCGTTGCGCCCGAGCAACGATTCCAGCCGCTCGAGGAGGGCCAGCGTGGCCATGTGCTCCTCGTGCAGCGCGCGGGCGATCTGCGTCTCCGGCATCACTCTTCCCCTGACAGTTCCGCCGCCAGGCGCTGCGCGAGGGCCGCGGCGGCGCGGCGGCGGTATTGCGCGGCGAGCAGCGTGGTTCGCATCGGCGCCACCTGCTTCTGCACCAGTTTTCCCAGCGCCTCCCGCCACGCCGCGTCCGGCGCGGCGCCGCCAAGCGCGTCCGTGCCCGCGAGCAGGAACGGGCGCGAGTTGGTGCCGGTGATCGCGACGCGCAGCGCCGCGACCTTGCCCGCCGCCATGCGCATCGCCACCGCGACACCGGCGAGCGGGAAGTCGATCGCCTGCCGCGCCCGCGCCTTGGCGTAGCGCGCCGGCAATGGGCCCGGCGGAAGTTGCACGCGCGTCACGATCTCGCCCTGGCCGAGCGTGAGGTGCGCCGCGCCGTCCTCGCGGTAAAGCTCCGCGAGCGGCTGGCGCCGAAGGCCACCCGGCCCGGCGATCTCCACCTCCGCGCCATAGGCGAGCAACGGTGCCGCGAGGTCGCCGCTGAACGCCGCGTGGCAGCGCTTGCCGGTCGGCGCCACGTGGCAGGTGTCGCCCGCGTGCTTGAGGCAGAACCCGTTGGCCGCGCGCCACCATTCCGACCGGTTGTAGTAGATGCAGCGCGTGTCGAGGCAGAGATTGCCGCCCACCGTTCCCGCCGCGCGGTGCGCCGGCGCCGCGACCAGGCGCGCCGCCTCCGCCAGTGCCGGCCAGCCGCCGGCCACGCGCGCGTCCGCCGCCAGTTCCGCGATCGTAACAGCGGCGCCGAGCGAAAGACCGTCCCCGGCCGCCGCGATTCCGCGCATCTCCGCCACCGCCCGCGCATCGACCAGCATGCGCGGCCCGCCGATGCCGTGGCGCAGGTTGACCATGAGGTCCGTGCCGCCGGCGACGAGGCGCGCCCCCGGCTCGGCGAGCGCCGCGAGTGCGGCCTGCAGCGTGGCCGGTGCGACGACGGCGAAAGGTGCGAGCTTTTCCATCACGCGGCCCTCTCGCGCGCCAGGCGTCCGGCGCGGCGGCGCTTCGCCACGGCCTCCGTGAGCCTGTCCGGCGTGATCGGGAGTTCGTCCATCCGCAGTCCCGTCGCCTCGGCGATGGCGGCGGCGAGCGCCGGGGCGAAGCCGGCGAGCGCGCCCTCGCTCGCCTCCTTGGCGCCGAACGGCCCGTTGGGGTCGATGCTCTCCACGATGGCGACCTCGACCGGCGGCGAGTCCATGATGGTCGGCACCCGGTAGTCGAGGAAGGAGCCGTGCAGCGCCAGCCCCTCGTCGTAGCGCGTCTCCTCGCCCAGCGCCTGGCCCATGCCCATCCACACCGCGCCCTGCACCTGGCCCTCCACGGCGAGCGGGTTGATGGCGAAGCCGCAATCCTGCGCCACCCACACCTTCTCCACCGCGACGTGGCCGGTCTCCTCGTCCACCGAGACCTCCACCACCTGCGCCGCGTAGCTGAAGCCCATGGTGGCACCGACCGCGCCGCCACGATGCCCGCCGCCCTGGAACTCCACCGGGCAGGTGAAGCTGCCCTTCACGGTGAGCGCGCCGGCCTCGCGCGCCAGCGTCGCCTGCGCGACCTCGGCGAACGGCAGGGTGCGGTTGTCGTTGACGCATCGGAACTGTTCCGCCTCGGCCTCGATATCCGCCTCCGCGACGCCCAGTTTCGCCGCCGCCGCCGCCGCCAGCTTCGCGCGCAGCTGCCGCGCCGCGTCGATGGTGGCATTGCCGACCATGAAGGTGACGCGCGAGGAATAGGAGCCGTTGTCCTTCGGCGTCAGCGCGCTGTCCGCCGCGATCACGCGGATGCGGTCCAGCCGCACGCCCAGCACCTCCGCCGCCGCCTGCGCCATCACCGTGCTCGATCCCTGGCCGATATCCGCCGCCCCGGTCAGCAGCGTGATGCCGCCGTCGAAGTCGAGCCGCAGGTGCACCACCGCATGCGGCTCGCCGGTCCAGTGGATGGGCTTGGCCGCCCCGCTCACGTAATGCGAGCACGCCATGCCGAGCCCGCGCCCCTTCCCGAGCCGCCCGCGCCGCGCCCGCCAGCCGGAGGCACGCTCCACCAGGTCGAGGCACTCCGCGAGCCCGTAGCTCTCCACCCGCAGCCCGTTCATCGTCTGCGTCGGCGCGGCGAGCAGGTTGGCGCGGCGCACCGCGAACGGGTCGAGCCCCAGCTCCGCCGCCATGGCGTCCAACATCGATTCGAAAGCGAAACGGACGTCCACGGTGCCGTGCCCGCGCATCGCCCCGCAGGGCGGCAGGTTGGCATAGACGCGCAGCCCGTCGTAGCGCAGCGCCGGCAGCGCGTAGAGCCCCTGCAGCAGCGCGCCGGCATAGAGGATGGTGATGACGCCATAGCCGGCATAGGCGCCGCCGCGCTGCACCACCTCCGCCGCGCACGCGGTGAGCCTGCCGTCGCGCGCCATGCCGAGCTTGAGGCGGATCTCCGTCTCCGGCCGGCCGCGATGGGTGAGGAAGCTCTCCTCGCGCGAAAGCGCCAGCCGCACCGCACCGCCGGCCGCGCGCGCCAGCAGTGCCGCGATCAGCTCGAAGTTCAGCACCTCCACGCGCGCGCCGAAGCCGCCGCCGACGAAGGGCTTGATGACGCGGATGCGGCTGGCGTCGAGCTCGAGGCAGCGCGCCAGCATCATGTGCAGGTAATAGGGCACCTGCGTCGTGGACCAGATGGTGAGCTGCGCGCGGTCCGGGTCGAACGCGACCAGCGCCGCGTTGCGCTCCATCTGCCCGTGCGCGACCTCGGCGCAGCGGTAGACGCCCTCGCGCACCAGGTCCGCGGCGGCGAACCCGGCGTCGAGGTCGCCGAACTCGTGGTGCACCTCGCGCTCGACGTTGCCGGGCTTGTTGTCGTGCAGCGCGACGGCACCCGCCGCCCGCGCCGCCTCCGCGGTGAACACGGCCGGAAGCGCTTCGATCTCGAGCTCGATCAGCCGCAGCGCCGCCGCCGCAATCGCCGCGTCGTCCGCCGCGACGGCCGCGACCGGCTCGCCGCGATAGCGCACGCGCTCGCGCGCCAGCGGGTATTCGTTCATCGCGATCGGCAGCACGCCATAGGTGTGCGGGCAGTCCTCGCCGGTGACGACGGCGCGCACACCCGGCAGCGCGCGCGCCCTCTCCGTCCGCACCGCGAGGATGCGCCCGTGCGCCACGGGGCTGCGCAGGATGCGCCCGACCAGCGCGCGCCCGGCGGGAAGATCCCCAGCCCGCAGGTCCTCGGTGTAGCGCGCCTCGCCGCGCACCTTCTCGATGCCGTCGATCAGCGGCGTCTTCTGGCCGACGACGGCGCGGTCGTTGCGCATCAGCCGGCCCCCGCCGCTTCCAGCACCGCCTCGACGATCTTCACATAGCCGGTGCAGCGGCAGAGATTGCCGGCAAGCGCCTCGCGGATCGCGGCCTCGGTGGGGTGCGGGTCGCGGCGCAGCAGGCTCTCCGCCGCCATGATCATCCCGGGTGTGCAATAACCGCACTGGGTGCCCAGCCGCTCGTGGAAGGCGCGCTGCAGCCGGCTCATCCGCCCGCCTGCGGCGAGCCCCTCGATCGTTTCGATCTCGTGGCCCTCGCACTCGCCGGTGCGGGTGAGGCAGGCGAGCCGCGCCACCCCGTCGACGAGAACGGTGCAGGCGCCGCATTCGCCGCCGTCGCAGCCCTGCTTGGTGCCCGTCACGCCCAGCGTGTCGCGCAGCGTCTCCACCAGCAGGGCGTGGTCCGCCGCCGGCACCGCGCAGTCCCGCCCGTTGAGGCGGAAATGGCGAATGGGCTCGGGCTCTGTCGGCATCCTCCCCCTCCGTTCACCGGTGAGATCTTATTCCGGTATAACTATGCGCTTTTAGGGGGCGGCACGTCCCGCGCCTTGATCTGGATCAAGGCGCGGGCACCGGCGAGGTTACGTCAGGGCGAGATTTCGTCGAGCAGCCGGTCGCGCGTCTCCAGGCCGAACTGGGCGATGATCGCGGCGAGCACCAGGAACGCCACGATCAGCAGCATCGCCCCCAGCACGCTCATCTCGGGCAGCAGCGGCGCGATCAGCATCAACCCCACGCCGCCGCCGAGATGCCCGATGCCGTCCACCAGCGCGAAGCCGGTGGTGCGCGCGCGCGTCGGGTAGTTCTCCACCGACCACGCATAGGCGATCGGGATCCAGACGTTGAACCCGAAGAACACGACGATGGAGCCGAGCACGCCGATCCAGAACGCCTGGCCGCCAAGGGCGACCATGATGCCCCCCACCAGCGTGATGGCGGCGGCGAGCGGCACCCAGGTCTTGCGCTCCATCCGCTCGCCCCAGCCATAGGCGACGAGCGCGCTGAGCACGAAGCCGAGCGTGCCCATCGCGGTGATCAGGCCGGCCTCCGGCGGCGGGTAGTGCAGCGCCGCGAGCAGCGTGGTGAAGCCGGCGGCGAAGGAATAGACGGTGATGTAGGCGGAGAACCACATCGCCAGCAGGATGAGCGTGCGCTTGCGGTAGGTTGGGTTGTGGAAGATCGCGGCGAAGGGCATGCGCTCGCCCGCGGCCGGCGCCGGCGCCACGGGCTCCGCCACCGGCGGCAGCGGCGAGATGGCGTGCGCGCGCGCCTCCATGTCCGCGATCACCGCCTCCGCCTCCGCGAGCCTGCCGCGGCTGATCAGCCAGCGCGGCGATTCCGGAAGCTGGAAGCGCAGCGCGACGCCCACCAGCGCCAGCG
>JAJYFW010000039.1 GCA_021785335.1 Pseudomonadota bacterium | reverse complement strand
TGGCTGCGCCATGCCGGCGCCGGCGGGATCGACCCTTCGCGCGGGCCCGACTTTTCGCTCTACACCCTCGCGGTGGCAGCGGCGGTCGCCGGCGAGGGTGTGCTGATCGGCCGCGAACGCCTGGTGGCACCGCTGCTTGCCGAGGGCCGCCTCGTCGCGCCCTTTCCTCTCCGCGCGCCGTTGCGCGAGCGGCTGATGCTGCTGCGTCCCCGCCGCGCCCAGCCGGAGCTCATCGGGCGCGTCGCGGACTGGCTGCTCGCGGAAACGGGGCGGCACGGCTGACGGTCACGCAAACGCGACGCGGCTGAACAGCCACAATTTCACCCGGTCCAGCACCAGCAGGTAGACCGCCACCACCGCGAGCAGGACCAGCAGCAGGTGCAGCGCCACCGGCGCCATCAGCACCCCCGTCGTCGCCATCGTCACCACCACGACGAGGTCGGCGAGGGAACTCGCGACCATCCAGCGGCTCGGCGCGGAGCGCCAGAACGGACCGCGCTCGCGGATCAGGTAGACATTGCCCTGGCCGGTCGCGACCAGCATCACGAAGACCAGCGTCTGCAGCTGCGCCAGCGGCAGCCCGAGCCAGTCGCGCCCGAGGAAGAACACCGAGAAGGACAGCACCAGCACGCAGGCGGCGAGCAGCCCGCCCGTCGTCATCAGCCCGCGCACGTCCCACCGGTCCGGCCGCGGTGACGGCACCACGCGGTCCGTCGCGATCGTCATGGTCACGAAATCGTTCGTGAACAGCAACATCACGATCAGCAGCGGCGTGATGACGAACTGCCCGGTGAGGATGACGCCGATCGAAAGGAAGACCACGATCTCAAGCGTCTTCATGATCTTGTTGATGGTGTACGTGAGCATGCGCTGGTAGATGGCGCGGCTCGTCTTCACCGCCGCGAGCGCGTCGACCAGGCCCGGCGAGGTGAGCACGATGCCGGCCGCGGCGCGCGCGACGTCCGTCGCACTCGCGACCGCGACGCCAACCTCCGCCTGGCGCAGCGCCGGCGCGTCGTTCACGCCGTCGCCAGTCATGCCAACGACGTGGCCGCCCCCCTGCAACCGGCGCACCAGCGCGATCTTGTGTTCCGGCAGCACGCGCGCGAAGACGCCGAAGCGCAGCGGATCGCCGGTTTTCTCCAGCGCCGCGGCGTCGCCCACCTCGCCCTCGATGCCGACGCGCTTCGCGATCGCGGCGGCGGTGGGCACGGCGTCGCCCGTCGCCATCACCACGCGCACGCCCATCGCCCGCAGTCCTGCCACCAGCGCCGCCGAGTCGGCTCGCGGCGGGTCCTCCAGCGCCAGCAGTCCCACCAGGCGCATGTGCCCCTTCGCCGGGCCGGCGGCCACGGCCAGCACCCGCGCGCCCATCGCCGCGAGGCGTTGCTCCTCCGCCGCGAAGTCGGGCGGCGGCCTGCACAGGGCCGCGACCGCCTCGGCGGCACCCTTGGCCGCGAGCACCTCGGCGCCGTCCTCGCTGAAACGGCCGAGCGAATAGCGCAGCGCCGGGTCGAATGGCTCGAAGCCAAGACGTTGCGGCAGCGTGACGTTGCCGGCCCCGGCCCCGGCCCCTGCCCCTGCCCCGGCCAGGATCGCGAGGTCGATCGGGTCCTGTGTCGCGGCGTCGCAGGCCATCGCGGCAAAGCGCAGCAGTTCGGGCTCGGTGGCACCGCCGAGGGGCGAGGTTGCCGCGAGGCGCAGCCGGTTCTCGGTCAGCGTGCCGGTCTTGTCGGTGCACAGCACGTCCATGCCGGCGGCTTCCTCGATCGCCTGCAGGCGCGCGGCCAGCACGCCCTCGTGCGCGAGTTCCGCGGCACCCAGCGCGGTCGCGAGCGTGAAGGTGGCCGGCAGGGCGGCGGGGACGGAGGCGACGAGCAGGATCAGCGCGAAGGGCAGCACGTCGCGCAGCGGCAGGTTGGCCCACGCTGCGTAGAACAGCAGCAGCGCGATCAGCACCGCGTCCACGGCGGCGAGGATGCGCACGATGCCGAGGATGGTCGCCTGCAGGTGGCTCTTCGCGTGCGCCGTGCGCACGAGTTCGGCGGTGCGGCCGAAATAGGTGGCCGCCCCCGTCGCGGTGACGACGCCGCTCGCCTCGCCGCGCCGCACGATCGCGGCCGCATAGGCGTGCGCCCCTGGGCCCGCCTCGACGGGAACGGATTCGCCGGTGAGTGCGGACTGGTCCAGCAGCACGCTGCCCTCGCCGATGGCGACATCCGCCGGCGCGAGGTCGCCCATGCGCATGTGCACGAGGTCGCCGGGAACCAGTTCCGCGGCCGGAACGGTGCGCCAGGCGCCGTCGCGCCGCACCCGCGCCATCGCCACCAGGCGCTGGCGCAGCAGGTCGAGCGCGCGGCTGGCGCGCCCCTCCTCGATGAAGCCGATCGCGGCGTTGACAGCCAGGAGTGCTACAATGATCCCGGCCTCGCCCGACTTGCCAAGCAGGATCTGCAGCAGCGCCGCCGCCTCCAGCATCCAGGCGATCGGGTTCCAGAACTTGCGCGCGAACTCGGCCAGCTTGCTCGGGTGCTTCTCGGGGATGGCGTTTGGGCCGAAGCGGGCGCGGCGGCGCGCGGCTTCGGCCTCGGACAGCCCTTCGGGGCCCGTCGGCGGGAGCTCCGCCGCCGCCTGCTGCGCGGCGCGCGGGTCAGGCTCGTGCTTTTCCGGAACGATACGGTCTTGCAATGCGTCGGCCATGGCCCCCTCCGCGGGCGAGGCGGCGAGGTGCCGGGACGCCTAGGAAAACATAGCTTAACAAAGGCCCAAGTCTGCACAAAAGGTGACGCCGCGGGCCGCAAGAAGCGCGTATATGAAGGCCAGGACATGAGTTGGAGACCTCCGATGCGACGCGCGCTGATCGAGATCATGGTGGCTGGGATGGTTTTCGCGGCGACGCTCGGCGCCGTTGCCCAGCAGGCCGCCCTGGGCAGCCAGGTCGCGGCGGTCGTCTCTGCCTCCAGCATCGCCTGAGTTCGTCCCCGGCCTCACTCCCGCCGCCGCACCCGCCGTCGTCACGAACGCCGTCCCGCCGAACCCGACGTGCCGACCCTGCCCGGACGTGCCTGGCCGCGCCGACCCCGCGATCTTCCCCCAATTGATCGCGACCGCCCTGCTCCTGCGCCGGGACCGGACGATGGGTCCCGGCGTTTCTTTTGCGGACGACAGGCAGCGCGGCGCGACCGCAAGGGCGGGTCTCAACGCGAGGATCCGTAAGCGGGAAATTTGGTCGGAGCGGCGGGATTTGAACCCACGACCCCCAGTCCCCCAGACTGATGCGCTACCAGGCTGCGCTACGCTCCGACACGGCGCGGTCTAGCCCGCGCGCCCGGTCGCGGCAACAGGTGCCGCGTCAACGGGCCGGCCGAGGCCGCGATTTTGATATCGGTCATGGCGCCGCCGCCTCTTGCCGACCATATGTGCCGATTATGGCCAGGAAATCCCCCCCCAAGGCTGCAACTCCCGCCGTGGCGCCGGCAAACGCGAGGCCGAAGCGGAAATCCCGCCCCGCGGCACCGCTGCGCCAGGCCCCGCGCCATCGCCGCGCGACCCTGCCGCCGCTGCTGCCCAGCCCCCCGCCGGCGATCGGCAGCCTCTCCGACCTCGACCGCTTGTTCCATTCGACCGAGGCCCTCGGCACCGGGGCGCTCTCGCCCGCGACGCTGGCGATCGCGCAGTTCGACTGGGCCGTCCACCTCGCCAACGCGCCCTTCCGCCAGATCGAGCTTGCGGCGCTGGCGCTGCGCGAGGCGCAGCGTTTCGGCGCCTTCCTGCTCACCGGCCAACCCGCCGCGACCCCGGACGCGCAGGACCACCGCTGGACGGACCCCGCCTGGCAGATGCCGCCGTTCAACGCCCTTTCCCAGTCCCACCTGCTCGCGGAATCCTGGTGGAACGCGGCGCTCCAGGGGCTGCGCGGCCCCTCGCCGCAGAGCCTGACCATCATGGGCTTCGCGCTGCGCCAGGTGATGGAGGCGATTGCGCCATCCAACTTCCCCTGGAGCAACCCGCAGGTCATCGAGACCACGCTGACGAGCCGCGGCGCCAACCTGGTGAACGGCGCGACCCTGTGGATGCGCGACCAGGAGCGCGCCTTCAACCTGCGACCCTCCCTCGACCCGCATTTCCGCCCCGGCCACGAGGTCGCGGTAACGCCGGGCAAGGTGGTGTTCCGCAACGACCTCATCGAGCTGCTGCAGTACTCGCCCACCACGGCGCAGGTCCGCCCGGAGCCGGTGCTGATCGTGCCCGCCTGGATCATGAAGTACTACATCCTCGACCTGTCGCCGCAGAACTCGATGATCCGCTACCTGGTGAGCCAGGGCTTCACAGTGTTCTGCATCTCCTGGCGCAACCCGGACGCCTCGATGCGCGAGGTCGGCCTCGACGACTACCGCCGCGGCGTGATGGCGGCGATCGACGCGGCGCTGGCCATCACCGGCCAGCAGCGCCTGCACGCCTGCGGCTACTGCCTCGGCGGCACGCTGCTCTCCATCGCCGCCTGCGCCATGGCGCGCGAGGCCGACAACCGGCTTGCCACCATCACGCTGCTCGCCGCCCAGGTCGATTTCCACGAGGCCGGGGAGCTGCGCCTGTTCATCAACGACAGCCAGCTCGCCCTGCTCGAGGACGTGATGTGGCGCCAGGGCTTCCTCGATTCGCGGCAGATGGCCGGTGCCTTCCAGCTGCTGCGCGTGCGCGACCTCGTCTGGCAGCGCGCGGTGCGGCTCTACATGCTGGGCCACGAGGACCCGCCCAACGACCTCATGGCCTGGAACGCGGACGCCACGCGCATGCCGGCGAGGATGCACGCCGAGTACCTGCGCCAGCTCTTCCTCGACAACGACCTCTCCGAGGGCAGGATGCGGGTGGACGGGCGCACCGTCGCCCTCGCGGACCTGCGCGCGCCGATGTTCGCCGTCGGCACGGACCGCGACAACATCGCGCCCTGGCGCAGCGTCTACAACCTGCTTCGCGAGACGCGCACGGACGTGGACTTCGTGCTCACCTCCGGCGGCCACAACGCCGGCATCGTGAGCGAGCCCGGCCATCCCGGGCGGCATTACCTGGTGCACGAGCGCCGGCCGCACGACGTCTACCTCTCGCCCGACGAATGGCTCGGCCAGGCGCAGCAGCGGGAAGGCTCGTGGTGGCCGGCATGGGCGGCCTGGCTCGGCCATCGCTCCGGCGCGCCGGTGGCGCCGCCGCCGCTCGGCAATCGCGCCAGGGGCCTGCCGCCGCTCGGCGACGCGCCCGGAACCTACGTGCTGCAGACCTGAGGCGGGTGCTGCCCCGGGGGCGGCGTCACAGCCGCTCCCAGAGCCCCGTCTCCTCGTCGAGCCGGTCGATCTCCCCGCCCCGGAAATCGCCGTGGGAGACGACGCCGAGCAGCTTGTCCCCGTCCACCACCGGCACATGGCGGAACCCGCCGTCGCGCATCAGCCGCAGCGCCTCCACCGCGCGCATGTCGCGGCGCATCGTGTCGGGCCTGGGAGTCATCACCTCCTCCAGCTTCGTGTGGCTGGAGCGGCCCTCCGCGATCACGCGCGCGACGGCGTCGCGGCCGGTGAAGATGCCGACGAGCCGGCCCTTCTCGTCCGTCACCAGCACCGCGCCGACGCGCCGCTCGCGCATGCGCTTGCACGCCTCGCCCACCGTCGCCGTGGGCGGCATGGTGAGCGGCTTCTGGTTGAGCACGATGGTCCCAAGCGGGCGCTGTTGCATGGTCACCTCCGGAGCGGGGCTAGGCCCCTGCGCGGCTTCCTCTAGGCGCGGCCGGCGACGGCGTCCTTGACGGCGATCAAGCCGCCCTGCCCGCGCGCCCCCCTCGGGACGGGAGGGCGCATGGGCAGCCGGCACGTCAGGGCAGAAGGGCGCGGATCGCCTCGAGTTCCTCCAGCACGCCGGCGAGCACCGTGCGCAGGCGCTCGGACTCGGCATCCGGGCGCGGCTTGGCGACCTGCTTCGCCGCCGGCACGGCGGTCGGCGGCAGGCCCGGCATCGGCAGTTGCTCCGGCTCGCGCGCCTCGCCCCGCTCCACCGCGGCCTCGGCCTGCTCGGCGGCCGAGGGCGGGGGAATGTGGTCGGGCAGCCGCCCCGCGCCCTCGCGCAGCAGGCGCTGCACGCCCTTGATCGTGTAGCCCTGGGTGTAGAGGAGGTCGGAGATCCGGCGCAGCAGGTCGATATCCTCGGGCCGGTAGTAGCGCCGCCCGCCGCCGCGCTTGAGCGGCTTCACCTGGTTGAACTTGGTTTCCCAGAAACGCAGCACATGCTGCGGAATATGCAGGTCGTCCGCGACCTCGCTGATGGTGCGGAAGGCGCTGGGCGCCTTCTTGGCGCGCGCGCGCGCCGCCGCCGGCGCCGCGTCACTCATTCATCGTCGCCCCTCATTCGTCGTCTCCCCTCATTCGTCGTCTCCTGGGGGGATGGCGGTATGGTTCACGTGCGCCTTGAGCACCTGGCTCGGACGGAACACCAGCACGCGCCGGGGCATGATCGGCACCTCCACCCCCGTCTTCGGGTTGCGGCCGATGCGCCTGCCCTTCTGGCGCACCGAAAAGGTTCCGAATCCACTGATTTTTACGGATTCACCACTCTCAAGCGCGGAGCTCATCCGGTTCAGCACGGTTTCCAGCAGGTCGGCCGACTCGTTCCGGGAAAGCCCGACCTGGGTATAAATGGTCTCGGTCAGATGCGCGCGCGTGATCGTGTTCATGGCTTGACGCTAGGGAGACTCGGGGGTCGCCGTCAAGAATTCGCAGGATCAAATGCTTGGCATGACGCTGTGAATCTTGCGTCGGAGCCTCTCGCGCTAGGTGCGCGCGAGCGCCGAGCCCCCTACATGCGCGCCAGCGCGGACCCCCACGTGAGGCCGCCGCCCAGCGCCTCCATCAGCACCAGGTCGCCGGGCTTGATGCGCCCGTCGCGCACCGCCTCGTCCAACGCCAGCGGCACCGAGGCCGCCGAGGTGTTGGCGTGCCGCTCCACGGTGGTGACGACGCGCTCCGCCGGCAGGCCGAGGCGCTTGCCGATGGCGTCGATGATGCGCTTGTTGGCCTGGTGCGGCACCAGCCAGTCGATGGCCGACTTGTCGAGCCCGTTGGCCGCCAGCGCCTCCTCCACCGTCTCGGAGAGGCGGGTGACGGCGTGGCGGAACACCTCGCGCCCGTTCATCACCAGGTGGCCGGGCCGGTCGCGCCGGCCGACGGCGCCGTCCACGTACAGGATGTCGCCGAGCCTGCCGTCCGCGTGCAGGTGCACGGAGAGGATCCCGGGCAGGACGACGCCGGCCCCCTCGCCTGCCGCGCCCGGGCCGGCGCGCAGCGCCACCGCGCCGGCGCCGTCGCCGAACAGCACGCAGGTGCCGCGGTCCTGCCAGTTCATGATGCGCGAATAGACCTCCGAGCCGATGACCAGCGCGGTGCGGATGCGCCCGGCGGCGATCATCGCCTCCGCGGTCGCGAGCCCGTAGATGAAGCCGCTGCACGCCGCCGAGAGGTCGAAGCCGAAGCCGCCGGCGCCGAGGGCGGCCTGCACGCGCAGCGCGGTCGCGGGAAACGCCTCGTCCGGGGTCGCGGTCGCGAGCAGGATGGCATCGACCTCGCCGGCCTGCATGCCGGCGGCGGCGAGCGCGCGCTCGGCGGCCCGCGTCGCCATGAAGGCGCAGGTCTCGTGCGGTGCCGCGATATGGCGCTGGCCGATGCCGGTGCGCTCGCGGATCCACTCGTCCGTGGTGTCCACGGTCCTGGACAGCTCGTCGTTGCTCACCGCCGCCTCCGGCAGGTAGCCGCCGGTGCCGGCGATCACCGCGCGCGGCTGCGCGCGGCGTTGTGCCTCGGGGATCGGCCGCGCGTCAGGTCGCGTCGGCGTCTGCTGATCCATGCCTCGTCTCCAGCCTGCCGATCCGCGCCAGCCCGTCGCGGATGCCTTCGTTGAAACCGTGTGTCACCATGTCCATGGCGACGTCCACCGCGTGGGCGAAACCCTCCGCGTCGGTGCCGCCGTGCGACTTCACCACCACGCCGCCGAGCCCCAGCATCACCGCGCCGTTGTAGCGCCTGGGGTCGAGCCATTCGCGCAGCCGCGCCAGCCCCGGCCGCGCCAGGATGTAGGCGAGGCGGCTGGCGATGGAGGCGTTGAACACCTGGCGCAGCAGCTGCCCGACCAGGCGCAGCGCGCCCTCCCCGGTCTTGAGCGCCACGTTGCCGGTGAACCCGTCCGTCACCACCACGTCCGTGGTACCGGCGGCGATGTCGTGGCCCTCGACGAAGCCGTGGAACTGCGGCGCGAGGTGGCTGGCGCGCAGCGCCTCGGCGGCCTCGCGCAGGGTCTCGTCGCCCTTCACGTCCTCCGAGCCGACGTTGAGCAGCCCGATCGTGGGCGAGGTGAGGCCGAGCACGGTGCGGGCGAAGACGTCGCCCATCAGCGCGAATTCCATCAGGTTGCGGGCGTCGCAGGTGACGTTGGCGCCGAGGTCGAGCATCACGATGTCGCCGCGCGCCGAGGGCCCGATCGCGGCCATCGCCGGCCGGTCGATCCCCGGCAGCGTCTTGATCACCACCTTGGAGAGGGCGAGCAGCGCGCCGCTGTTGCCGGCGGAAACCACGCCCGCGGCCTCGCCGCGCGCCACCGCGTCGATGGCGAGTCGCATCGAGGCCTGGCGCATGCGCAACGCCGCCGCCACCTTGGTGTCGTTGCCGATCACTTCCGGGGTGTGGCGCAGTTCCGCGTTGGCGAGCCGCTTGTGGCGGGCGAGCATCGGGGCCACCCGCTTTTCGTCGCCGAACAGCAGGAAACTCGCGCCGGGGTGGCGCTCGGCCGCGATGGCGAGGCCGTCCACGACCATGCGCGGCGCAGCATCGCCGCCCATGGCGTCCACCGCGAGACTGAAACCGTTCACCGCCTTGCCGTGGCGCGTGGCGCCATGCGCGTCGGGCGAGGCCGGGTCAGACCCGGACGGTGCCCTTGAGCGCGGCACCGGCCTCCGCCACCTCGCGGCCGTCGTAGTGGCCGCAATGCGCGCAGACATGGTGCGGGCGCTTCAGCTCGCCGCAATTCGCGCACTCCGCGTGCGCCTCGGAACGCAGCGCCTCGTGGCTGCGGCGCATGCCGCGGCGGGACGGCGAAGTCTTTCGCTTGGGAACAGCCATCGGAGGAAAGCCCTTCTCTTCGGGTGACGACGCAGAGGCCGACCACCGCAGAGGCGGCAGCGCGCGTGACAGTCACGAAACGGAACCGGCGCCTCCTAGCAGACACCCCTACCCCCCGCAAGCGGCCCTTCCTCAGCGCGGGGTTCCTCCCCACGCGGGGCCGCAACCTAGGCGCGGCGCGGGAGTCGCGCGAGAGGCCGGCCCCTCACTGACGGCCCCTCACCCACGGCATAGCGCGCGCAGGCGGGCGAGGTTGTCGTGGCGGGTCTCGAGGTCCGGGCGGCTGGCCGCCATGCGCTGGTCGCGCAACGCC